>JAFAMZ010000019.1 GCA_019232935.1 Silvibacterium sp. | reverse complement strand
GAATCCGGCGACGGGTACGCACAAAGCGGGCAGCCATGCCTTTCGCAGGTTTCGCCATACGTATCTGAAAAATCAAACTGCCTGTCCTGCTGGCCTCCGCAAGTATTGGCTGGGTCACGCAGGGAAACGGAAAGACATGGACGACTTGTACGACAAGATCAGGGAAGATGCGACATTTCGTAAACGGTGGGCAGAAGAGGCTGGTCTTGGCTTCGAACTGCCCTCAGTTGTACCGAATGTACCGAAAAATGAAGAGATTGACGTAGCAGAAAAGGCTGCGTAAGTCTTTCAGATTAAGAGAGAAAGAATGGTCGGGGAGAGAGGATTCGAACCTCCGACCCCCTGGTCCCGAACCAGGTGCTCTACCAGGCTGAGCCACTCCCCGATCGTTGCTGGATGGTGCTCGCCGAGCGGATTCCTGGCTGTTCCGCGCCTAAGGCGAGCTATCCTGAATATATCAGAAAACATTGCTCATCCAATCTTCGGAATCTGGAAGGCCGTCGATGAAAAGCTTCTCTCAGCTGGATCTTGATCAGATTCGCGTACTCGATGGTGGCATGGCTACCGAGCTTGAGCGAAGAGGATGTGATATATCCGGGCCGCTGTGGTCGGCGCACGTGCTGGACTCGAATCCAGACAAGATCGCCGAAGTCCATCTCGATTATCTTCGGGCGGGATCAGATTGTATTTCGACTGCGAGCTACCAGGTCTCGGCGATGGGGTACTCGGAACTCGGCCAGTCTCCCGCAGATGCAGCAAACGCACTCCGGAGGTCAGTGGTGATCGCCGAAACCGCCAGGGAAAAATACACACGAGAATCCGACCGGCGGGTCTTCATTGCGGCATCGCTGGGACCTTACGGCGCGGCTCTCCATAATGGAGCTGAGTTTCATGGGCGGTACACGATCGGCGCCGATGAACTCGAAGCTTTCCACGCCGAACGGCTGGCCACACTCGCGGAAACAAACGCCGACCTCGTCGCGCTCGAAACCGTGCCTTCGCTGGAAGAGGGGAAGGCTATCGCAGGCGCGCTTGCGGAAGTCCGCGAAATATCCGCGTGGGTATCGTTTACGTGCCGGGATGAGGCGCAGGTTGCACACGGCGAGCGACTCGCCGACTGCGCGGCTTCGCTGGACTCTGTACCGCAAGTCGTTGCCATAGGAATCAACTGCACGGCTCCGCGTCTGATCGGGCCATTGATTGCCCAGGCGAGGAAAGGCACAGCGAAGCCGATTTTCCTCTATCCCAACTCCGGCGAGTTGTGGGATGCTGCGAGTCGGCGCTGGTACGGTTCTTCCGACGCCGGGGAGTTCGCGACAATGGCGGCGGTCTGGTATGAGGCCGGCGCTCACGCTGTGGGCGGCTGCTGCCGGACGGGTCCTGCACACATTCGGGCGGTTCGTGAGGTGCTCGAATCCACAGCGGCTCAGAGGGGGTAATTCAGCCGATTTGCCGGTCGGTTAACCGTGCGACAATAAAGTTTCAACGCCATGAATTCAGAATCTGCTGTGGCTACGCAGCCGGCCACCGTAACCTCCGAGCTTCTGGCTCAGCACGGCATTACCGCCGACGAGTATTCGCGTATTCTGGGAGCGCTCGGTCGCACGCCAAGTCTTACAGAATTGGGCATTTACAGCGTGATGTGGAGCGAGCACTGCTCCTATAAATCATCGCGAGTGCATTTGAAGCGGTTGCCGACCAAAAGCGATCGCGTAGTGCAGGGGCCGGGGGAGAACGCCGGCATCATTGATGTGGGTGACGGGTGGGCATGCGCTTTCAAGATCGAATCGCACAATCATCCGTCGTATATCGAGCCCTTTCAGGGAGCTGCGACAGGGGTCGGTGGAATCCTGCGCGACATCTTCACCATGGGCGCTCGGCCGCTGGCTGTGATGGACTCGCTGCGCTTCGGGCCGATCGAATCCAACACAAACGGGGGCGGAGCAGCCGAAGACGCCCTTATCAGAAAGAATCACTCGATTCTCGAAGGCGTCGTTCACGGGATTGCCTCTTACGGCAACTGTTTCGGAGTGCCGAACCTGGGCGGGGAGACGCGGTTTGAGCCGTGTTATTCAGGGAATCCGCTGGTCAATGCTTTCGCGCTGGGGCTGGTGCGACGGGACGAGATCTTTTACGCCAAGGCTTCGGGTGTCGGGAACCCGGTTATTTATGTAGGAGCGAAGACGGGCCGGGACGGCATCCACGGTGCAACCATGGCCAGCGAGGAGTTCAAGGAAGGCTCGGAACAGAAGCGGCCGAATGTGCAGGTGGGCGATCCCTTCATGGAGAAGCTGCTGCTCGAGGCCTGCCTTGAAGCCATGCACACCGGAGCCGTCCTCGGCATTCAGGACATGGGTGCGGCGGGGCTGACCTGCTCGACCTGCGAGATGGGCGCGCGCGGCGGCGTGGGGCTGGAGATCGAGCTCGACTCTGTGCCGCAGCGCGAGAGCGGCATGACCGCTTACGAGATCATGCTGTCCGAATCGCAGGAACGCATGCTTCTGGTGGCGGAGAAGGGTCGGGAAGATGAGGTGCTGCGCGTCTTCGAGAAGTGGGGGCTGGACGCCAGCATCGTCGGTACGGTGATCGGCGAGCCAAGGATGCGGGTGCTGCATCATGGCGTGGTTGAGGCGGATATTCCGAATCAGTCATTGACCGACGATGCGCCGGTGTACCACCGTCCGGTGGGGGAGTGGAAGCGGCCAGACCAGATCAAAGTGCCGCTCGATCCTCCGACGGAGGTGCTCGAAGAATTGAAGAAGCCTCGGGACTACACAGCGGACCTGAAAAAACTGCTGGCGTCGCCGAATATCTGCTCGAAGCGCTGGATTTACGAACAGTACGACTCGATGGTGCAGACCAATACAGTGCAGGGGCCGGGCGGCGAAGCTGGCGTGATGAGAATTAAGGGTACGAATCGGGGGCTGGCGATGGCGCTGGCCGGCAACAGCCGCTGGTGCTACCTCGATCCGAAGCTCGGAGCGATGCACGCCGTGGCAGAAGCCGCTCGCAAGGTTGCGTGTACTGGAGCAACGCCAGCTGCGGCGACGAACTGCCTGAACTTCGGCAACCCCGAGAAGCCGGAGATCATGGCGCAGTTTTCGGCAACGATCGACGGTATCGCTGAGGCGTGTAATACGCTTGGGACGCCAATCACGGGTGGGAATGTCTCGCTCTACAACGAGACGAAAGGCGAGGGAATTTATCCGACGCCGGTGATGGGTATTGTAGGGATTATCGAGGATGTGGCGAAGGCGGTGCCGGCGGATTTTCAGCGGGTAGGAGATACAATCGTTTTGCTCTCTCCGATAGCTGGAGACGACGCAAACTTTTCAGTAGCTCCGTTTGGAGCTTCCGAATACGCGAAAGTTGTTCTGGGACAAACGTGGGGTGCTCCTCCCGCAATCGACCTCGAACTAGAAGCAAACCTGCACCGCTGTCTGACGGCGCTTGCGGAAAAGAGACTTATCCACTCGGCACGTGATCTTGCCGAAGGAGGATTCGCAGTCGCGATCACCGAATCCACATTCGCAAACGACATCGGCGTATCGGCTGGCCTCGAGTCGAAAAATACTGAATTTCCACTTGGTCTGTTTGCAGACAGAACGACATCGGCCATCGTGACGTGCGATCAAATCAACGACCAGGAAATTCGGGAAATTGCACGTCAACATTCGATCCGCGCTGCGATAGTCGGTGATACAACAAGTGAGCAGCGAGTCAGGTTTTTTGGTGGGCCCAAGCAGACGATTATCAATGCTCCCATCGCCGATCTCAAACACTCCTGGTCCTCGGCCCTCGAATCCAACCTCCACGACAACAGCGCTAATGAGGTCTTCGCGTGAGTGGGCTGATGATAGAGGGCGTTTCCGGAGAGGAGACCCGAATCACCCAGATCTCGAATGCCAGACCTGGGTCACCCCTGCCCGCTGCTTCCTTCGAGGTCGAGGAACCGCAGATCCTTCGCTTCTCCACCCCAGCAAGCGAAGAGTGCGCTCGCTGGGGGCCCCGGTTCGCTCAGGATGACAACCTCAGGGGTGCGGAGGATCCGAAGCTCCGCGAGCATTGCGGAGTCGTCGCAATCCACGGACATCCCGATGCGGCAAGGCAAGCCTATCTCGGTCTCTATGCGCTGCAGCATCGCGGACAGGAGTCAGCCGGCATCGCCACGGCGAATGGATCCAGCTTGTCGAACATCAAGGGGATGGGCCTGGTATCGGAGATCTTCACCGACGAGGTGCTCGACAAGCTCAAGGGTGACATGGCGATCGGCCATACGCGCTACTCGACTACCGGTGATTCGGCGCTGCTCAACGCGCAGCCCATCCGCGTTGAGTCGACCAAGGGGCTCATCGCGATTGCACACAACGGAAATCTGGTCAATCTCGGCAACCTGCGGGCGCGACTTGAGCGGGAAGGGGCCTTCTTTCAGACCACCAGCGACTCCGAGATCATCGTCCAGCTCATCGCGCACTCACGGGCCGGCACACTGGTCGACGCCATCGCTGACTCTTTGAGCCAGGTGGACGGTGCATTCTCAATCGTCATGATGACCCGCGATCGGGTCTTTGCTGCCCGCGATCCGCGCGGCTTCAGGCCGCTCTCGATGGGCCGCATTCCGAATCCTGATGGACCGGACACGATTGTCTTTGCCTCGGAGACCTGCGCCTTCGACCTGCTCCGCGCCAGATTCGAGCGCGACGTGGAACCGGGCGAACTGGTCATGGTCACGAGCGATGGGGTGACCTCGCGGCGGTACTCGACCGGGATCCCACAATCGAGCTGCATCTTCGAACATGTGTACTTCGCGCGCCCGGACAGCAAAATTTTCAATCGCTGGGTGCAGGAGAGTCGCGAGCAGATGGGCCGACAGCTGGCCCGCGAGTCGGGCGTTCCTGCCGATCTGGTTGTTCCTGTACCCGATTCCGGTGTGACGGCGGCCATAGGATACGCCGCTGAGAGCGGCATCCCCTTCCGGTTCGGCCTGATCCGCAACCATTACGTCGGCCGGACATTCATCGAGCCGGAGCAGCGTGTGCGCGACTTCGGCGTGAAGCTCAAGCTGAACCCGGTGCGGAATTTGCTGGAAGGCAGGCGCATCATCCTGATCGACGACTCGATTATTCGTGGCACCACGAGCCGGAAAATTGTGCGCATGGTCCGCTCTGCGGGCGCCAAGGAAGTGCACCTGCGAATCAGCTGCCCTCCGACGATTTCCCCGTGCTATTACGGAGTCGACACACCCAGGAAATCCGAGCTGATCGCGGCCAATAACTCGATCGAGGAGATCAGGCGCTTTATCGAGGCGGATTCGCTGGCTTACCTCTCGCTCGAAGGCCTGGAGAAGGCCTGCGACGGAGGCGAGGGCAACCGCTTCTGTGTTGCATGCTACACGGGCGACTATCCGACCCACTGGGTGGATGTGGAGGATATTCTGCCGGCAGCGGCCGAGGCCGTGCGCTAGTCAAACTGCAAGTCTTTACCTGATATTGACGTTCTTGCTTGGGGCTTCATGACGAGGTATCCGATGCACGTGTGCGCGCGGCAGGGTCATTGCGCGAAAAACATTTCCAAACGATCTTTCGCCGCAATCGCGACAGCGCATTGGATATCTAAGAAGCAACAGTTGTCCGATGTCGTCAGATCGAAAGCGGGAAAGCCGGAGATCGGAAGAGTAGCAACTTGGGCAAACCATTGGGGAATGCCTTTCCCAAAGTTGGATCTTACGTTCAAGGGTTCATCGCGCTGGTGACGCGACAGAAATCATGTGTGGCAGCCTCAATCTTACTAGTGTAATGTTTAGTATGCCGCTACGGCGGCCCACCATCCAATAATAATTTTTGGTGACCGGGTGAGGAGATCGGAATCATGGCTTGGGACGTCTCATTCAACTGTGATATCTGCGGAAAAAAGAAGGGTGAGGCTAATCACTGGTGGATGGCTCTGCTCGGCGATGTACCGTGCTGGGACGAAGGCCAGCCTGCGCTGCGCTTCACTCTGCTGCCCTGGAATCCGGGAGAAAGCCGCAACACGGAGATGTACCACTTGTGCGGGCAGGGGTGCGCCATGAAGGCCATGGAGCGCTTTATGACCACCGGGTCGATCGAGCCTGCAGGCGCAGCAGAGGACAGCCTGCACGCCCCGGTTCTGCGCTGACCGAATAAATCTCAGGCGTCAAAGAGGCCGGGATCGTGGTCCAATCCATCTGGATGGGCCTTTTCCCTGCGTTTGCTACCGGTCCGGCCTCGCGGAACAGGGGCTGAGAGCATTCCCAGAATCTCCCGCAACTCGCCCCGGAGCTTCTTGAGGCGCGCTTCAAGCCGGTCGGTTTGAGGGCTGCGCTTGAGCGGAAGCTCCGGCTGGGTTCGCCTGTGGGTTTCGCGGGACTCGGCGGTGAAGACCTGTCGTGCTCCGGCAATCGTGTAACCCTCGGAGTAGAGCAGGCGTTTGATCTTGAGGGCAAGCTCCACGTCGCGTTTGCGGTACAGCCTCTGTCCCGTGCCGCTTTTATTGGGCTTCAGTTGAGGAAACTCTGTCTCCCAGAACCGCAGCACATAGGCTTCGATGCCGCACAGTTTCGCGACTTCGCCGATGCGAAAGTACAATTTATCCGGTATCTGCGAAGGCTGCTCGTTTCTCTGCTGTGATGCGTGTTTCGACATTTGCACTCGAAAGCGTGGCTTGCTTCGACCGGTTCGCGTTGCCGCCGTTCCAGAAAGTATAGGCCACCAAAGGCCGGGCGAACAGCCCATGGAACAGACGGGAGTATATTGGCGTATTCTCTTCCGTACCCATTGAGGGGAGTAGGCATGAAAAAGTTAATACCGGCAATGTTGATTCTGGCTCTCACTGCCGGCTGCCGCGTACAGGTAGACAAGAGCAAAGACGGCACGGACAAAAATGTAAAGATCGATACGCCTCTTGGCGGGCTGCATGTCCGCGCGGGCGATACCTCGGCGGCCGATGTCGGCCTCCCCTCCTATCCGGGGGCGCAGATCGTTCCGGACAAGGACGGCGATAAATCGGCCGACGTTCACTTCGGCTTCGGTGAATGGCAGTTTCGGGTAAAGGCAGTTCACTACGAGACAAGCGACCCGCAGGAAAACGTGATTGCCTTTTACCGTAAAGCGCTGGGCCGCTACGGTGACGTCGTAGAATGCCATGGGGATCAGCCTGTCGGCTCGCCGGCCGTTACCCGCGAAGGCCTGAGCTGTTCCGACGCCAAGGGCAACTCGAAGGTGCACATAGACGAAGACAGCTCGCTTTCGCTGCGCGCAGGATCCAGGCACCACCAGCACATCGTCGCGCTCGATAAAGCGCATGGCGCGGGTACACGCTTCTCGCTGGTCGAGTTGCAATTGCCCGAGGGAGTCGATAAAGGCTCCGGCGAAAGCAACTAAGCAGCGGGCCTGGAGGCCGGAGATAAGCAATTTCCCCGGCCGTCGCATTGCGCTCCCCCCGCGGGTGCGATAGGGTCAAATCATGGACCCGGTTTGCCACCGTTGCGGTACATCGCTGAGTTCTCCGGACGAATTGTTCTGTCCGCACTGCGGCGCGCCCCAGCTTCGCTATGAGCCGGTCGAGGAACAAACGCCAGCAATCACGATCGAGCAAACGGCAAGGCGCAATCTGGAGTTCTTCTCGTCAAGAAGCGCCATCCTGAGCGCGCTTATTGTTGCCGCATTCATTGCGGTGCCGATGGGCCTGCTGTCGTCTATTTACGATTTCAGCCTGCTCTGGGTGGCTGCCGGCGGAATCGTCTCCGTCGTGCTTTATCGCCGACGAGTTGGCATCGCGCCCACGGGTCGAGTCGGATGGCGCATCGGTGGCCTGGCCGGACTCATGGCGGCATTTTTTTCAATTGCACTGTATGGCCTGCGCTCGGCAATCGAGCGCTATGCTCTCCACAATAATGAGCCCGAACAGTTGGCTCGATCATTCGCGCAGCAACTGGCGGCAGCCATGAATCAGGCCGGCCGCTCCAATCCGCAGAATGCCGATGCAGTGGCCCAATTCACGCGCTTCTGGCTTTCTCCAGATGGAGCCGCGGGAATCGTGCTTCTAAAGGCAGCGTTTTTCGCTCTTTCGGCGGTCCTTTTTGCAGCGGCGGGGGGAGTCATCGGCGCGCGCATTGCTTCGCTCGGCAGCAAGGCGCAGCCCAGTTCACAATAGCCATACGCGGACTTGCCCCAGCGGCTGCATCCTCGTATCATCCGGCAAGAGTCCCAGCAATGCCGAAAACCACCATGCAATTGCGCCATAAGGGTCGGATCATGTCCGCATCCGAGATTGAGCGCACGCTTGTCCGCCTCGCCCACGAGATCATCGAGAAGAACAACGGAGCCGACCACCTCGGACTGGTTGGCATCAAGCGCCGGGGCGTGCCGATCGCTCAAAGGCTGGGTGCACTGATCGGCGGAATCGAAAAGCAGCCCATCGATACTGGCGTGCTGGACATCAGCTTCTACCGCGACGACCTCTCTACGCACGACGTACGTCCGATCGTGAACCCCGGGGACCTGGGATTCGACGTGACCGATCGCAACATTATCCTGGTCGACGATGTGCTCTATACCGGTCGGACGATCCGCGCCGCACTGGATGCGCTTTTCAGCCACGGACGGCCTCGCCGCGTCCAACTGCTCGTGCTTATCGATCGGGGACATCGCGAACTGCCCATCGAAGCAACCTTCGTCGGACGCAAGGTGCCGACAAGCAGCCGGGAAATAATCGAAGTGAAGCTCCGCGAGGTCGATAACGACGAACAGGTGTTGTTGGTCGAGCAAGCCGATTGAGACTTTGCCTCGAAAAAGGTCTACATATTTCAGCCGGAATGCCACCAAAAACTCCAGACCGCAAATCGCCGAAAATCGAAATTCAATCAGCATCTGTTTCTTCCGCGAAGCCGCCGTTGATTGATCCGGGATCGCTTCTGTCGTCGAACGACCTCACCATCGACGAACTGCGATCGATCCTCGAACTCGCCGATAGGCTCGAGAATGAAGACCCCACCCAGCGCGACAAACGCCTGTTCAAGCGCCGCGTTTCTCTTTTGTTTTACGAATCCAGCACGCGCACGAGAACGTCGTTCGAGTTGGCGGCAAAAGCACTGGGCGCCGATACATCGCTGGTGAGCGCGCAATCCTCGAGTATCGAAAAAGGCGAATCGCTCAAGGACACTGGAATCACGCTCCGCTCCCTCGGCGCAGAATGCATCATCCTGCGCAGCCCGTATTCCGGAGCACCTTATCTGCTGGCAGAGACAACGGGATTGCCGGTACTCAACGCGGGTGATGGCATGCACGAGCACCCCTCGCAGGCCCTGCTCGATTTGAGGACAATTCTGCGCCATCTAAACGCCGGATCGAAAGTGACGGAGAAGACATTGGCGGATGTCACGATTACCATTTGCGGCGATATTTTTCATAGCCGCGTGGCACGTTCCAACGCGCTGCTTTTACCGCGACTCGGTGCTCGTGTGATTCTCTGTGGACCTCTTCCATTGTTGCCGGAAACCGCGGCTCAGCTTGCGCCCGGGATCGTGATCGAGCGGGACTTCGATCGCGCTCTCGCGCAATCCGATATCGTCATGATGCTGCGCATTCAGGCAGAGCGGCTGGCCGGACTCGCACTCGATCTTGAGGAATACAAGGGACGGTACCAGGCCAATACGGCGAGGATCGCCGCGCAGGCTCCAAGAGCCCTCATTATGCACCCGGGACCGATTATTCGCGGACTGGAAGTCACCAGCGAAGTCGCTGACGGGCCGCAGTCGGCGATAGCGCAGCAGGTGCGGAACGGCGTTGCCATTCGGATGGCTCTGATCATGCGCGCTCTAGCTTCGAACGGGCTGCACGATGTCAGACCGGGAAAGAACGGCCGCCGATGAACCCGATTCTCATACGAGGCGGTCACCTGGTCGATCCTGCAGCCCACGTCGATGGCCGGCGAGATCTGCTTCTCGCCGATGGCAAGGTCGCGGCAGTAGATATGCCAGGCAAGATCAAGCATTCAGCCGCGGAGATTATCGAGGCGAAGGGCCTCGTCGTTGCGCCAGGGCTAGTCGACATTCATGTGCACCTGCGGGAGCCGGGTCAGAGCTACAAGGAGACGATTGCTACGGGCACGGCAGCCGCTGCGGCCGGGGGGTTTACGACCGTCTGCGCCATGCCGAACACCGTTCCGGTTAACGATTCACCCGAAACGACGCGATGGATGCAGGCTCCCGAGCGCGGGGCCGCAGTTCGCGTGTTTCCGATCGCAGCGGCAACCCGCGGATCGATGGGCGAAAACCTCACAGAGTATGGTGCCTTGAAGGCGGCCGGCGCCGTGGCGGTTACCGACGACGGCAAGCCGATCCTCGGCGATTCGGTCATGCGGCAAGCGCTCACCGCAGCCGCACGCGTAAATCTGCCGGTCATTCAGCACGCCGAAGACACGCGCCTTACCGGCGGATGCTCGATGAATGCCGGCGCCCTGGCGTTCAGGCTGGGATTGCGCGGTATGCCTGTGCAGGCAGAATCGGGGCTGGTGGAACGCGATATAAGGGTGCTGTCTGAGATAAAGGACAGCCGGCCGCATCTGCACGTGGCACATCTATCCACCAAGGCAGCACTCGATGCTGTACGCCGCGCGCGGCGTAATGGCCTGCGCGTCACCTGCGAAGTTACGCCGCACCATTTTGCGCTCAATGAAGAGGCCATTGCAAATTACAACACCAACGCTAAAATGAACCCTCCCCTGCGTGCAGAAGCGGACCGCGAAGCCATGATCGAGGGGATTATCGACGGTTCCATCGAGTGCATCGCGACGGACCATGCTCCCCACGCATTGCATGAAAAGGAACAGGAGTTTGAGCGGGCCCCGAATGGAATCACCGGGCTCGAGACCGCGTTGGGATTGTCGATCGCCATCTTGCACGTTCGCCACAAACTGCCGCTCAGCCGGGTAATTGCGCTGCTCAGCTCGCAACCCGCCGCTGTTCTGAACTTGAAAGGAAGGGGAACTCTGGCCGTGGGATCGGTGGCCGATGTAGTAATTTTCGATCCTCAGAAGCAGTGGACATTCAGGGCTTTGCAATCGAAATCCCGATCGAAGAACACACCCTTCGAGGGATGGACGCTGCAGGGGAAGATTGCGCGTACGATCAGCGAAGGGCGAATGGTGTACGGCGGCTAATTCTGCTGCATCAGTGCGGGGTGCATCACCTGCTGCGAGAAGCGCTCCATCTCCTCGAGCTGTGGGCTCGATTGCAAGAGAAGCAGGTCCACGCCAGCAGCCGAAAATTCTGTGATGCGGGCGCTCACCTGTTCGGGAGTCCCCACCAGGCCGCTTCGCAGTCCGCGATTTGAGACTGAGTAATCCTCGAGCGAGATCTTCTGTTCAAGCTGTGAGCCGGTGATCCACTGCTGGTAGTTCGCGTAACCGCGCGCCGATTGTTTTACGTTGGTGATGCGCTCGACTTCCTTCTTCGCATCTGCCGCAGAATCGCGAACGATCGCATAGCCCGCGACGCCGAACGTCAGCGGCGGCAGACGCAGAGCATCGCGGCGGCACCGCATATCGGCGATTTTCCGGCCTATGGTTCCCGGATCGTCGCCGTGCATGAGGTAGGCATCGCATTTTTCCGCAATGAGGTTCTTGGCGGTCTCCGATTCTCCTCCGGCATAGATCGTCGGACGGGGCAATCGGACCGGCTTCGGCGAGAGGACGTTGTCCTGCACCTGATAGTACCGGCCGGAGTAGCTGAAACTCTGCTGCGACCAGCAGCCGTTCACCACATCGAGCCATTCCGAGGTTCTGGCGTAGCGATCGTCATGCCGGTCGAATGCTATTCCGTATTTCGCGGCCTCGTCCGCCCACCAGCTCGAAACCACATTCAGCGTAAGCCGCCCCCGTGATATGTGATCGATGTTAGCAGCCTGCTTGGCGAGCAGAGCCGGATTGTGAAACGTGGGGCGCACGGCAACCATCAACTCAATACTGCGAGTGACGGCAGCCAAAGCTGCGGCCGTGGACCAGGCATCCAGCGAGGGGGCTTCTATGCCTTTAATGTCGTTCAGGTTCAGCTCGGCGATCAGCGTGAGCGAGTAGCCAAGTTCTTCGGCCCGCAATGTAATCCGGCGGGCATACTCCCACGTCGGCTCCATCTGCTCGTCTTCAATGTTGCGCAGCCAGCCGCCGAAAACCGGAAGCCAGAAGCCGTACCTCATCATCGGATCTCCGCCAGCGCGGTCTCATGGATGCGCTCATAAGCCTCGGCCGCTTCGGCCTCGAGCCAGTCAACCAGCTTCACAAAGGGATCGAAACCGATGACGTTTATGCCATCGGCCACAAAATTCGAGAGGGCGTTGATGTCGTAATACAGGCGCTGCCCGTCGCGATCGTCCACGATGTACTCGATGCCGCCCAGCTCGATTCCGGCGTGACTCATCACGCGCTCTACATCGGCGATGACGTCCGGAGGGGGCTCATAGCTCTCCACGGCCAGCCCTGTTTTGGGCGCGTCGACCGGGCAGGCGGCGCGGTTGAGGTCAACACCGGAAGTGGTGCGGCATATGTCCGCAGGGCACAAGTCGAACGTGTCGCCGGGGATGTGCACCTTGATCGCATAGAGATACTTGCCGTTGAGCACTTCGACGCGAACAATATGCGAACCGCGTGCCGGGATGAACTCCTGAACCAGCGCCGTGGAATCGAGGCCCAGCGCGAGTTCCCCTGCGCTCGCGGCTGCTTCGAGCGCTTCCGGCGTATCGAATCTCTCCACGCCCGCGCCTGAGCCTCCGATATTCGGCTTCACGACAATGGGCCAGCGTAGTCCATCTGCGGCCTCGACCGCCTGCGACGCGCGATGAATCACACGCGCCTTCGGATACGGCAGATCGAGCGAGTCAAGCAATGAGAGTTGGGCGGCCTTGGAGAGCTCGGTGCGGAACGCCCGTAGCCCGTTAATAACCCGGACGCTGCGCCGCTCCAAATGGTCGAGAAATCCGAGCGTGTAAAAGATGCAGTCGGCATGACCGCGGTTCCATGCCGACGGGCTCATGCGGTTGAGAACCAGCGAGAAGCGCTCCTCGGGGTGGTCTTCAATTGCATACGCTTGTGCGGTCGCATCGATTTTGACGTAAGATGTGCCGCGGCGATCAAGCTCGGCGAACAGGGGCTTGAACCAGTGCTGCTGCTCATAATAGATCGCAATCGGCTTGGACATGGCGTCTCCTTACTTCTGTTCTAACCGAAGGAGAGAGCTTCTGTCGCCTATGCATGGCGGCTTCAGTTCAGGATTTTCTATCTGTGCCGCAACAGCTCGATGGCAAACTGCGCAAGCGTGATCAAGCCGCCGGACGCCACGGCAAACCCTTTCGCCCGCTGAAAGCTCTGCTCATGCCGGCTCACCCGCTGTTCAATGGCGGCGATCCGCCCCGAGTTCCCGTCTCCGAGCAGAGTGGCCATCTGATTCTTCAGGACCGAAAGGTCCGCCAGAACCTGCGCTTCGAAATCCGTCATCTTCTTTCTCCTTGGGTCTGCCTGGACCTTACAAGGCAACATTGACAAAGACAGCGCTTGAGAACCTCGAATAATTCGGGGGCGTCGAGCCATCGTACATGCGAATGAAGTACTGCTCCATCACCGCTTCGCGCGGAATCGTAAAGTTCGGCACCGGGCTACGCAGCACGAGATCAGAATTGGTTCCCGGCCCAAATGCCCAGTCGCGGCGGCGCACTTCGAATCCGCCGTTTGCAGGAGGTGTTGCGTTCGCGCTTACCAGGATCGCAGTGCCAGTAACGGCCGTGATAGACATCGCAGCCAGACTCTGGAGCGGCGGCGAACTTTCCGGCTGCTGCGGCAACCATGCATCCGCGGGCACCGCATTTGAGGTTCTGATGGCAAGCGCATCGGCCCAGTCGTTGGCAAACTGCACGCTGTATCTGATCAACCCTGGCGATGTGCAGAGCATTTCGATCTGCACCGTGCGCACAACCACGTTCGCGTTCAGCCCGGCAGAGGTAGACGACAGCGCGAGCACATCTCCGGGCCAGACGTCTCCCTGTTGCTCCATATTCCATGCCGAGTACTTGCCCTTCCATGCGGCCGCACGGCTCGTCGCCAGATCCAGCAATGCCGATGCGGCGTTCTCGCAATCCATCGAACAGCGCGGGGCTGGATTGATAACGGTTCCGATCCACGCAGCCGTGCCCGGGAGCTGCCCGTTCCTGCTCTCCTGCGCGATGCTTAGGGCGTTCGCAAGGCGCGC
>JAFAMZ010000346.1 GCA_019232935.1 Silvibacterium sp. | reverse complement strand
CCAGTAAAAACGACGCCCGCTGACACCAGCCGGCTTTCTTTGCTCCCTATTCTTATTTTAGCTGATCCGGCGAAATTCTCGGCCACGACATCGAGATCGTAAGTAGGTCAGGAATAATCAGTTCCGGTCGAGAGTAAGAGCGTAAATCTCGTCGCTGCCCTCGTCACGGAGCAGCAGTGGGTTGTCGTCGGGGTCCAGACCAAACCAGGCGGAATACCAGCCTGTCCAGGGAAAGTCTCGCTCATCAGTAATGGATTGGGCCTTGCCGCCGGCTAGAGGCACACGATAAACACGCATGTCATCCTTCGGCAACATACCATGGAAGTAGATAAATCTCCCATCGTGTGACCAACAAGGGAAACCCGCGAGCGTACCGTGAAACAACGTGGTCCATTGTTTTGTCTGGAGATCGAATAGGACGAGGTCCGTGGAACCTTCGCTCAGGCCAGCGATGTAGCGTCCGTCCGGAGACCAGCGCGGCGACCAGAAGCCGCCCAGTCGTGCTGGTAGAGTGGTGATTTCGCGTGTATCCAAGTCGAGAATTCGGACTTCAGGTCTGGCCGTCGGACCTGCACTGTTGTGGCCGTATGCGGCAAAGACCACCTTCTTTCCATCGGGCGACCAGTTAGGATCGTTCTCGGGCTGAGTATCGTCAGGAAGTAACCGGCGCGGTGTTCCGCCCTTTGATGACACGACATAGATCGCATCCTGATGTGCCGGGGAAAAGTCGTGAAAAAGAATCTGCGTGTCATCCGGAGACCACCGCAGGTTTTTTGGGTAAACAGGTGGCCTGGTCAATTGCGTCACCCCTGTTCCGTCGCGGTTGGCGCGATACATGACTCCATCCGGAAAAGAAACGTAGGCGACGTATCGGCCATCGTGAGAGAACGACAGGAATTCCGCCGAGATCCCGCCAAGATATGGCTGGAGCTGACCCGACTCCTTATCGAAGCGCATGAGCTGACCGCGGAGATTCACGCCGCGGGCGAAGATCCGCTGCCCGTCGCGCGAAGGGACGGGAGTGCCCCAAAGCGTCGGGCCGTTGGTGAGTTGGAACGGTTCAGAATTCCGCCGCCGCAAAGTCGGACGCCGTTCGTCGAGCGCCCAGATCTGACCGCCCGGCAGAAAATTGATGCCTTTCAGAAGCGTGTCTCCCGAAAGGAACAGGTAGAAATCTCCGTCCGGAGTCCATCGGTCACAGCATGCGAAGCGGGAATCCCGCCATCCCGGGATTACCTCGTGGAGATTCGCCCCGTCCGAGGACACTTCCCAGATGGCGTGGTCGCGCGTGAAACGGATTCTCTTTCCATCCGGCGACCAGGCTAGACCGCTGGTGCGCACGCTGGCTCGACTCGGCGCAGGGGATGCCACCAGCAGTCGAGGGTCTCCTCCATCGCTCGCCATCGTGTAAAGGTCGCCGTGGCTTGAAGCGTACAGAACCTGCCTGCCGTCGGGTGACCAGGCGGCATCCCAGGCCCGTGTCAAAAGGCGAGCCGGCCTTCCCAGTGCACCGACGACCCATAGGTCGGAATCGTCCACGAGCTCTGAACGATAGGAGTAAGCGCCAACCAGCAAACTTGAGCCGTCGGGCGAGACCGCGCGCAAATCGGGAGTTAGACCATTTGGCAAGCTCCCGCTTGGAAGGTCCGGAAGGATGGGAACGACCGTTCCTCCCGAGGTCGGTACCTGAGCTATGCCCGCAGGATCAAAGCGGTTCAGAAAGAGGCTGTTCCCATCCGCTCCAACCACTTCCTTTTTTCGGCCATCGAGAGTGAGTTGAGCGTGATAGGTGACGCGGGGTGCAGCCAGCGGCCGGCTGAGAAACCAGATTGCTACCGCCAGCAGGATGCACCCTGCAGCGCCCACCACCCAGGCCCGCGTCCACCGCCTCTTGCCGAGGGTAGCGGGGCGGCGCCACCATGCGACCGGGGGCCTGATCAACGACGCCGCAACCGGCGATGGGCCAGCCGCAGACGTTTCCGAGCCGTTCGCTGCTGGAAGAGGCTCGTCCGCCGGCTCCTGCACAATCTCGACCGGAGCCACGAACCGGTATCCCACCGTAGCGACCGTGGCGATAAATCGCTGCTCGTGGACATCGTCGCCCAGCAGCCTCCGCAGAATCGCGATCGCCCGAGTCAGCGAGCTCTCCGAAACCTCCACGTCGCTCCAGACCGCATCGAGCAGTTCGTTTTTCGAAAGAACGCGGCCGGAATTCGAGAGCAGGAACTCCAGCACCTTGTAGGCCTTCGGCTCGACAGGCAGGACTTGCCCGTCCTTCCGAACCGAAAATTCCCCCTCGCGAACCTCCACGTCCGCGAACCGGAAAATGCGGGCCCGATGCTCCATCCTCATTACCTCACAAAAACCTAAGGAGGTTTAGGGAAAAGATCAGAACTCCATTGTGACCTAGCAGAAGCACCGGGCCAGAGTTCGCCCAGCCTACCCGGCTGAGGTGAACCCCATGACAGCATTCCATCGGATCGCGTGCTTCGCTCTCGCAGCAACCCTGGCTCCCGCCCTTTATGCCAAACCACACTGCCCGGCGAGCGTGATCAGTCTACACTTCCGTCCCGGCCATGGATCGCAGATTATCGCTCCGGTCATGATCGACCATACAGGCCCCTACGACTTCCTGGTCGACACCGGAACCCAGGTCACGATTGTGGATTCCGGGCTTACTGCCGCGCTTCATCTGAACGCGGGGGGCGCAGTCCAACTCGTGGGCATCGGCTCCAATGAACGGGCCGGATTCGCCCAGACGGCTTCCATCGCACTTGGTTCCGGGGAGATCACCGGCCTTCGCATTGTCACTCAGAGCATCCAGCCTCAGCTGGCCGATCTCAGGATTCGCGGAATCCTCGGAGGCTACTTTCTCAGCCGCTTTGACCTGCTCATCGACAATGCGCATAAGCTCCTCTGCCTGGACGGCGGAGACGCTCTGCGCTCCGAGTTAGGGGGCAACCACGTCGAACTGCAAAACGTGCCCGGATCGTCAGACGACCCCGGGCTTTCCCCACCGCCGATGATCACCGTTCGTCTGTCCGGGTTGAACGCGATGCAGCACCTGCTGCTCGATTCCGGAGCAAGTGTCTCGCTGCTCTACGGAGGCGAAGGGCAGCCCGCCGCCGGCCCTTCTGGAAGCTCGCCTTTGCGGGGCTCGGGCGCGGGCAGCGGAAACCGAAACTTTATTGCTCTGCCTTCCCAGGATGTTCGGATTGGCAAATTCAATTTCCCGCATATCGTCTTCGTTGCGCTGCGCGAAGGTAAATCCGATATTCGCTCCGGCGACGCGGATGGACTGCTCACTACCGGAATCTTCCGCCGCGTCTTCATCAGCTATTCTGAGCACTTTGCGGTCGTCGAACCGTGGTAAAGGATTCGCGGTGCGCGGAGAAAACGTGCTTGGGTCTGGTCTTCAGCCGTCCTTAAGATCCCTGGAACATCTACTACTCGTTACGGCGAGCGCCTGTAGCGTTCTGGGGTGCGAATTCCATCATTTTGATTACGCTTTGACGATCATGCTGCGCAAAATAGATCGTCTTGCCGTCTCCACTGGCGCTCAGGCTGGGCTGGTATCGTTCCGGAAGCTCGTCGATTTTAAAAACCGGGGAAATACGTCCGCTTGTAAAGCTGTAGAACTCGATCGTCGGTCTTGGTTCAGCTTCTGCATCGAGGAAGTACAGTCCAGTTCTTGTGACCGCAGAGTATCCCCAGAAGCCAACTTGGGGTTTGCCCTCGATCACGCGGGATTCAGCTCCGCCATGGGAGGGCACTTTCCAAAGGCCACCTTCGTAATCCCGGGTGTAGTAGACGGTGTCGCCATCGTAGGATTCCATCGGTCCGTGGCCGCCCTGTTTTGTCAGTTGCACCTCAGCGCCGCTATCCAATGAGTGTTTCCAGATCTGCCGTGATCCGGTCCGGTCCGACGCAAAATAGATAGACTTGCCATCTCGCGACCAGCTGGGCGTCACATTCTGGTAGTTACCGCTTGTGATTTGGTGCAGGTTTCGGCCCTCCGCATCCACCGCGAAGATCTGCGTGCCGGTCTTCATGTAGCTGTCGAAAGCAATCCATCTCGCGTCCGGCGACCAGCGCGGCGTTCCCGAATATCGCTCAAGATGTGTTAGTTGTGTCTGGTTGCGTCCATCGGCGTCACTCATCCAGATTTCTTCATTGCCGGTTCGTATCGACATCCAGACCAGGCGAGCGCTGTCGGGTGACGGTTGCGCATCCAGCTCGGGAAACTGTGTATGGATCACCTTCTTCGTTTCTGTCACTGGGCCGCCGGCATTGGCCAAGTGCACCTGCCAGATCGATGGAGGATCGAAGCTGGTTCGTTGAGAAAACACAAACCGCGATCCATCCTTCGAAAGGCTTCCAGGGGCCGGGTAGGTCATTTCGTGTTGTGGCTCTCCTCCATCGACAGACACGCGCCACAATGAGAAGAGCGCAGCATGACTTGACGTAAAGACAACGGATCCTCCGTCCGGGGTCCACATGATTCTGTTGCACGCATCCTCGCCGGATGCAATGCAACCCCACAGACCCGCGTAGGCCAATCGCTTTGGCGTACCTCCCGCAAGCGGCACGGCATAGAGGTCACAACACAATGTGCCATTTATTTGCCCAAACGCGAGCGTCTTTCCGTTTGGCGAGACCGCAAATCCGCGTCCGCTGTCCAGGCCTTTTTTTGCCGCTGAATCTGTCAGACATCGTTTTGCGCCTGTCGCCAGTGAGAAATCGACAACGCCAAACCGACCAGCCTGAGAACAGTGATCCACCAGCAGAATGTCCGCACCATCCGCAGTCCAGACAAGCGGTGCAGGTGAAACATAGCCGAGGCAATGGGCTGAAGTCAGTTCGTGCTCTTCTCCCCCAAGCGCGGGAACGACATAAACACCGTCGTTCTCGCCGAAGCAACGCGTGAAGGCCACCTGACGGCCGTCAGGCGACCAGGCCGGAAGACCGAGTTCGCCACTTGTGGTATGGGTGAGCCGCAGGGGAAGCTCAGCTCCAACCAACTGCACATAAAGGTCGTAGTGCTTTCGCTCCGGTCCGTCCCACACAAATGCGATCTCACGGTCATCGGGTGAAAACACTGGCCAAATTGCATCTCCAGGAGCCGTGGTGATGGGCACAATCCGGAGTACTGCTGGCGCCTTGCTCTCATTTCTCTTTGAAGTCGTGGAGCGCGTCAGCACGAACGCGCCGATTCCTGCCGCCGCAAGCAGGAGGATCAGTGCAGCCACCGCCCTTCGCGTGCGAAAGACCGAGAAGCGCAGGCTCGTGGGTGAACTTGATGACGGCCCTGTGGGCGCGGCTGCCCGGTTGCCCGGGACCGGAGGAGCACCATCCGATGACGCCATCCCTTCGGGGTGGCCATCACCAGGCCGGGTCACCGGCGCGATAAAGCGGTACCCGCTCCGCGGCACTGTCTCGATAAAGATCGGATTTTCCGGATCGTCACCAAGCGCCTGCCGCAGCTTTTTGACCGCGGTATTCAGGCTGTGCTCGAAGTCAACGAATGTCTCCGCCCACAATTTCTGGCGTAAGGCGTCGCGGGTGACGACCTCTCCAGGCGACTCGATCAGCACGAGGAGGATCTGCAACGGCTGCCCTTGAAGGCGCACGCGCATGCCATTTTTGCGAAGTTCTCCCTGATTTGCGTCGAGCTCAAACGATCCGAAGCGCACGACCTTGCGGGAATTGAGAGTCGATTCCATAGCACTGCACTGGCTGCGAATGGACCCGGGAGGCGCTCAAGCTTATCACAACGGACAGCACTTTCGTTCACCTTGTAGCGTAACTCACCCATTCGCAGAGACTTATCCGCTCACCAACGATTCACCTGAAGTGACTTGAGGATTCGAGACGGAAGGCGCAATCTGCGTCTCGCAATCGTTCAGCGTGGAGCAGGACGAAGAGTCAAAGCGGCAATCAAAAAAAGTGTAATGGGTCAGTTTCGAAAGCTACGGGTTTTAGCCCGTACTGGCATGAAGAAGGGAGGAAATAGAGAATGAAGACGGAAGAACTCATCACGTCACACGCACAACCAGGCGAAGCACAAACCCTAAACCAACCAACAGACGCCTCCACAGAGCCCGGCCTGAGACTCGACCGGAGGCGCATGCTCACCCGGGCCGGCATGGTCCTTGGAGCGACAGGCGCACTCGCCGCCCTGACGATCCCCTCATCTGCCGCCGGCAGAGAGAGCGCAGAGGAGGCAGACGAGATGAACGGGCTCTGGCAGGGCACCATCTCGTCGCCGGACAATTCGTTCTCTCCATTTGGGGCCTTTCTTATGTATGGAGGCGGAATCTGGACGGGCAGCGGCTCGGTCGATCTGACGCTGGCGGCGTTGAGCAGCACGCTTTGGGGAGCCTTCAAACGAATCGGCCCGCACCAGTTCCACGGAATCGGACGGTTCTGGACCTACGACGCGAACTTCAACCCGACCGGTTTTGCGACCGTGGATCAGATCAATACTGTAAGCCGGGATGGAAAGAAGTATCACGGCGACGGCGCGCTGCAGTACTTCGACAACAATGGCAACTCGGTCGGGCCCGCGACAGCTTTCTCCGACGACTCGACACGTGTCCCCTTTTCTTAGGGGCTGCCTGCGATTCGAGGAAAGAGCCACCAGGGCATTGGCTTCAGACCACAAAACAGGACAGGTGGCCCACACAAGCCCGGTTTCGGCTTGTGTAGGGTAGTTCCAGAACGCTGATCGTTGGATCCTGCCTCACCCCTTGGCCGACAATTTCCCCCAATCAGCTATACTGGAATTAGGAGTAAAGAAAAGACCCGAGCATAATCTGCTCGGGTCTTCGTGTCTTCGGCAACTCGTTCCATTTTGGGAACTGCGATCCAGCATCACCGCCCAGTAAGCCCTTGATAATAAAGGAACAATCTGTAACCATTACATTCTAAGGTATCTGCGGCGCTCATCTCCCCTAACGTGCCTGGAATGAAACGGTAACAGATTCCATCGGGAGGGGGGGACCTACTGCTCCGGTATCGAATCGACGTCCTGTGGCCCCCGTGCTATCCTTCCCCATCCCCCTGATCATTGATGGAGAGGTGACGACCTGATGGCGGCCACCGGACCTGCGCTTACCGCGGATGCTCCCATGCCACCCATTGGCCGGACTGCGCTGCGGAAGGCCACGTGGCGGTTAATTCCGCTGATCGCCCTCGGCTACGGCACCGCCTATATGGACCGCGTAAACATCAGCTTCGCCGCGCTCCAGATGAACCTCGACCTGCACTTCACCGCCACAACCTACGGACTTGGTGCGGGGCTGTTCTTCCTGAGCTATTCCGCCTGCGAGGTGCCCTCGAACCTGCTGCTCTGCCGCTTCGGAGCGCGCCGTTGGCTCTCGCGCATCATGATCACCTGGGGCGTCCTTGCTATCGCCATGATGTTCGTCCGCACGCCGCTCCAGTTCTACGTGGTTCGTTTCCTGCTGGGCATGGCTGAGGCCGGATTCTTCCCCGGTGTCGTCTTCTACCTCATGCAATGGTTTCCGCCCGAGATGCGCGCGCGAGCGGTGAGCCGCTTCTACATCTCTCTGCCTCTCAGCTCGGTTGTGATGGGCGTGCTGGCCGGAGCGTTGCTGAACCTCAACGGCCGGCTCGGGCTGGCCGGATGGCAGTGGCTGTTTCTGATTGAGGGTCTGCCGGCCGTCCTGCTCAGTGTCGCCTTCTGGGTGTTGCTGCCGGATGGTCCGGGCGATGCGCGCTGGCTGACGGCCGATGAACGCGCCTGGGTGCTGGAGCAGATTCGGGTCGATGCCTGCTCCGGAGGCCATACCCACGACGTCTGGCGAGCGCTGCGCGACCCTCGGGTGTTGCTCCTCGGGCTGATCAACCTGTGCATGCTCGGTTACAACTATGCTTACACGTTCTCAGCTCCCGCGATCCTGATACGGCTGACCGGCTGGAGCCCGACCAAGGTGGGATTCCTCATTGCTGTAATGAATCTGCTGGCTGCCGCCGGGATGATACTCAACGCGCTGCACTCGGACCGCAGCCGCGAGCGGTACTGGCATGCAGCGATTCCGTTCGCGGTTATTTCCGTCGGCTATCTGGTTGGCGGGTTGTCGGTGAGCGCCTGGCTGGCGGTTCCGGCTCTGGGGACGGTGGTCATCGCCCACTCCGCCCTCCAGGGTCCGCTGCTGTCGATCCCGTCAATGTTCCTCAAAGGCAAAGGTATGGCAGCCGGAATCGCCGCCATGAATACGATCGGGATACTCGGAGGGTTCCTTGGTCCCTACTGGATGGGCGTCGCGAAAGACCTGACAGGCGACTATCTGCACGGTCTCTTGACGCTCACGGTTCCGGCGCTGGCTGCGGCAGGGATGGTGTTGTGGCTGAGGAGGGCCCAGCGGCCAGCTTTAGCTGCTTGCTGACGGGATACGCTCCCCAGTCACCGCGATTCCGGAATGCGAACTCGCGATTGTTCTCGCTCATCGCGCTAGGCCGTGGGAAATCGTTCTCAACGTACTGCACTCCGATCGCAGGCGGGAACGCTGGCGCCAGACAGCTCGTGAACGACCAGGCACGGCTTATTGCAGAGGTTCTGAGCCTCCATTGAGCTTCTGTGTCGCGATCTGGCCTGCCGCCGTCGTCTTGTCCTGGTCCTTGATCTCGGCATAGAGCTTCTTGGCCTCAGCCGGATTGCTCGTCTCATAAAGTTCTGCGAGCTGAAGCTTGGCAGCCGAGGCCGGTACCGTAGTGGTCGGATTCTTGATCAGCTGCTGATAAAGATCGACCGCCTGCCCGGATCGGCCCGTCTGACGGTAGCGCCCTGCCAAAGCCATCTTTGCCAGAGCCGCCAGACCACGATCGTGAGACTCCGCTGCCTTCTGTAGCGCCGCCTCACCCTGTGCCGTCTGTCCAAGATCAAGGTAGGTTAGGCCCGCAAAATATCGTGCGTTCGCGCCCACATCGAACCAGCCGAAACGATTGGCCACATCGACAAACAGTGGATTCGCGGCTTTGGCGCGCTCGGCGGCCGTCGCATATAATGGTTCGCCCGGAGCAACCGGCTGACCCGGCTGCCGCAGCGGCGTGTTATAGATGTCCATCGCCTGGCCGAAAAGGCTTCGGGCTGTTGCTGAGCGCGATTTGTAAACTATCACACCCGCGATTGTCAGTGCTGCGGCGATTACAATTGCGACCGCTACTTTGACTGCATTCGTGCGATGCACCTGCAGCCATCCCAGACCGGAGGCCGTGGCTTCAACAAAGCGGTCCTGCTTCAGAGCGCGACGTGTTTGTGTGTCCAATTTAGGGAGTCCTTCTGAATCCTTCCGGGCGGGGAATACGCCATTTCCGCATCACAACAATCCGGAAATGCGCCTGACCGACAGGCATGAGGCGGTAGGCGGTTGATGCTGGCGCTACCGTCCTTCAAACCCCTTAAGTCTAACAGCCGCCTGGAGGCGGGTCAAAAAGAGGGAATTCCTGTCCCCCGGCGGCAAACCGGCTGCGCAGGCTCCAGCCCCGGATAAGGGCTGGCCACGGGAGCATAGGAGGAGGACGAGCGGTTAGGTATGTAACGATTATGCCGCGCGTGCAGGGTCTTCCAGCTCGCCCTTCTCCATCTTCTCTTTGCAGACGATGCAGTACGGTGTCCAAGGAAGCGCCTCAAGTCGTTTAACTCCAATCTCTTCTCCGCAGTGAACACATTCCCCAAAGCTGCCTTCCCGAAGGCGGCTCAGAGCCTGATGCACCATCCTAAGCTGATGATGACCGTGGGTGCCTTGGCTGAAAAGAAACTCCTTCTGATAGGAAATCACCGCCTGATCGGCGATGTCCAGGGTATCGTCCGCTACAGTTTCACGGCCTTGCACGACGGCGGATGACATCGTCTCCTCGAGCTGCTTCTTGTGGGCAAGAAGCTTCTCCTGATAGCGCCGTGCCGTTTGGGGGTTAAGGGCCACGTTATTGCTCCTTTGGTAACATTCAAACTGCTTGGACGGCAGATGCCGTGTGAAGGTTTCGTCAAAGTGGTGCAATTTTCCAATTACGCGGCGCCTGCAAACACCTGCTCCCAACTAAGTCGCCACTCATGGCCAGGCTACCGGCTGACATAAGAAGCCCATATCTAAAATTCAGCGTAGATACCACCCTGACCCCCAAAGACTCTTCACTCCCGTAACTTGGACCATTGTGGCTTTGGCATACGACAACTCTGGTTTTGCGATACGCTGTAGGTGCCATGTACGAGGACTTCCAGGTAAAGGATCACTGGACTGGCGAGAATCTGCGCTGCCGCTGGACAGCCAATGTCGTCGCCATCGCCACCCGGCACGCCGACGCTGTCGATGTTCGCTTCGATGTGAACGGTCGCACCCTCTGGATTGCCATGCCCTGCCTGGCCTGGGTGGAACAGAAAAAGCGGACCGGCCATGTGATCACCGATTCCCTCGCTGCGCAGATTGCCGGCCGATATCTGAAACAGAGCATCGAATCCGGCTACGATAATGGACGCGAGATGTACACCATGACCGTAGACGAGGTCCTGGACAATCTCGACCACGTGCTCCATGAGGCTGGCCACACCAGCCGTCTCCCACCGCTGATTCCGACCGACGACGCCCAGCCCCTGCCCTGATCCTCAACACCACGAGCGCAGACGCGCTGTCTTTGCCATCGCTCACGCGCGAATGGCACAATAATCGGTTTGCCTGAAGGAGCATCCGGAATGGGCGCAGTCACCGCAACACCAGACCTTAAAAAGCTGACCGAGGGCCCGCACGTACATCGCAATCTCTCGACTCCTCAGCTCATTGAGGCAGCTATAGCCCGCGGCGAGGGTAGACTCGCCTCAAACGGTGCTTTGGTGGCTCTTACCGGCGCTCGAACTGGACGCTCGCCCCGGGACAAGTTCACCGTCGAAGACCCCCAGACAAAGGATCGCGTCGATTGGGGTAAGGTCAACCAGCCGTTTCCCCCGGAGAAGTTTCAGGCCCTCCTCGACCGCGTTGTCCAGCACATGGCCGAACGCGACCTCTACGTGATGGATCTCTACGCCGGTGCCGATCCCGCCTACCGCCTGCCCATCCAGATCGTCTGTGAGTACGCGTGGCACGCGCTCTTTGTAAAGCAGTTGTTTGTCCGCCCGGATTTGACCGCCCTTGTCCGTCACTCCCCGGAATTTACCGTCATTGCCGCTCCCGAATTCGAGTCCATCCCGGAGAGGGACGGCACACGTTCCGGCACCTTCATCCTCGCCGACTTCACCCGCAGGATCATCCTCATTGGGGGCACGAAGTACGCCGGCGAGATGAAGAAATCTATCTTCGGCGTCATGAATTATCTGCTTCCGTCGCGCGATGTCTTCCCAATGCACTGCTCGGCAAACATTGGACCTGATGGCGACACAGCTCTTTTCTTCGGCCTCTCCGGGACGGGCAAAACCACCCTCTCGGCCGATCCCCTCCGGCACCTGATCGGCGACGACGAGCACGGCTGGGGAGCCGGAGGCATCTTCAACTTCGAGGGAGGTTGCTACGCCAAATGCGTCGACCTGTCCGAAGAGAAAGAGCCCCAGATATACCACGCCATCCGATTTGGTTCCGTGCTCGAGAATGTCGTTATCGACTCCAAAACAGGCGAGCCAGACTACAGCGATATCCGCCACACCGAGAACACCCGGGCCGCTTATCCTATCGAGTTCATCGCCAATGCCGTCATTCCCGGCGTGGGCGGACACCCCGGCAATGTGCTCTTCCTCGCCGCCGATGCTTTCGGAGTGCTGCCACCCATCGCCAGGCTCTCCCCCGAGCAGGCCATGTATCACTTCCTCTCCGGCTACACGGCCAAGCTTGCCGGGACCGAAGCCGGACTGGGCAGCGAGCCTGTACCCGAGTTTTCCGCCTGCTTCGGATCGCCCTTTTTGCCCTTGGCGCCTCGCGTCTACGCCGAAATGCTTGGCAGACGCCTCCGCGAGCACAAGGCAGCATGCTGGCTCGTGAACACCGGCTGGACAGGTGGCGCATTCGGAATAGGACAGCGCATGAGCCTGAAACACACCCGCGCCATCGTCCATGCGGCCCTCGATGGGCGGCTCGCAAAGGCGGAATTCATTACCGAACACGCTTTCGGCCTCAGCATTCCAACAACCTGTCCGGACGTTCCGGGCGAGATGTTGAACCCCCGAAACGCATGGGCCGACAAAAATGCCTACGACGCGCAGGCCCGGCTGCTGGCTTCGAAATTCGATGAGAATTTTCGGAAATTCGACGCCCCGGAAGAAGTTCGCGCTGCCGGTCCCAGGCCCCCGGCATCAGCCATTAGGTAAACCCGATGTTCCTGCGCAGGCTCTGGATCGAGCGCGTTGACGCTCAGGGCGATGCCTACCCCTGCCCGATTGCCTGGATCGATAACTTCGCCATGCGCAACTTCACGAACGATGCCGTCTTTGACGACACCTTGCCCTTTGCCGACGGCCTCCTCGAAGCTGGCTTCCGAGTGCCGCTCGATCGTCTCCGGACCGCCATGGAGGACTGGTTCCATCGCAAAGGCTATTTGCGACACGGCGAAAACCTCCGCGTTTCGGAGATGCTCCGCTAGATATCCAACCAACCTCAGCTCAGCCCCTTCTCCATCTCACCGCACCGGCAGCGCATCCCATTACTCGTTGGATCAAATACAGGGAGATACAGACCCATGAGAATGGACACACTGCGCGAGCTCTACGTTGCTGAATTGAAGGACCTCTATTCGGCGGAGAATCAAATAACCAAGGCCCTCCCCAAGCTGGCCAAAACGGCCACCAACCCCAAACTAAGACAGGCCTTCGAAGAACACCTGGAACAAACGAACGGCCATGTGCAGCGTCTGGAACAGATCTTCGAGGCTCTCGATGAAAAGCCCACCGGAAAAATATGCGAAGGCATGAAGGGTCTCCTTAAGGAGGGCGACGAATTGGCCCGCGAAGAAGGAGATTCCGATGTGATCGATGCGGGCCTGATCTCGGCGGCACAGCGGGTTGAGCATTACGAGATCGCTGCCTATGGCTCCGTCCGCACCTATGCCGAGTTGCTCGGCGAAGACGAAGCCGTGGATCTTCTCACCCAGACTCTGGAAGAGGAGAAGCAGGCCGACCAGAAACTGACTCAGGTAGCCAAAAAGATCAACGTTGAAGCCCAGGCTGCTTGACGCCCTTGGTCTCACGGCCCGTTCCACCCCGATGTATGACGCGATAAAATGAGCGACGGGCAAACCTTCGCCTGCCGCCTTCATCTCAGCCTTGAGTGGGCAAGCACCCACCCGAGGCGTCTGTATGTTCCTGATTATTGCGCTGGTTTTGATCCTGGCATGGATAGGCGGCTTTGTCGTGTTTCACACGGCCGGCTTTTTCATCCACCTGCTCCTCATCTTCGCCGTCATCTCCATCATCTTCCACTTCCTGCGCGGCCGGTCTGCCACAACCTGATTAGGCCTCGACCGGCTCCACGTAGAACATCTCGTTGGTCTGGCGGAAGCCGTTGCTCTCGTACATTCTTCGCGCTTCCTCTGTTGAGTGCAGCGCCACCACTCGAATCTTCCGCCGCCGCGCTTCTGCAAGCGCAAGCTCGATCAGGTGGCTGGCAAGCTTGCGGCGCCGGTACTCCGGCTCCACGTAGACATTCAGCAAATACCCGCGATGAACCGAGCGCGGGTCCAGCGGATGAGGCGGCCAGTCCAGGATCAGAAGACCAGCGCCCGCTACCACCCGGTCCCCGTCCGAGGTCAGCCACCCGAAATATTTTTGCTCGTTGATCATCTTTGCGACCCAGGGCTCGAAGTGATGTGACATCACGCCCAGGATCTGGTTATCGGCGCGTCCCGCGTCGACAAACATCCGTCGCCGATGATGCGTTATCAGGTGCGCGTCGGCTGCTGTGGCCGTTCGAGTTTCCAGCATGCACCAAAGTATAGCTACGATAAGTAACGATGTCAGACGCGCCGCCCTCAGCAGTTCCGCCTATCGACCGCAAATTGCTGCGCCCCGGAATGCGCATCGCCGTCGCCGTCTCCGGCGGAGCCGACTCCGTAGCGCTGCTCCGCAGACTCATGGACGTCGCTTCCGAGATCGGCCTGGTATTGTCCATCGTCCACGTCCACCACGGCATTCGCGGCGCTGAAGCCGACTCAGACGCCGAGTTCGTCGCCTCGCTCGCAGCGGTTCACGGGCTGATGTTTCGCCGTCACGACGTCGATACGCCGGCTACGGCACAGGAAAATCGCGAGACCCTCGAAGAGGCCGCACGGAACCTCCGCTATGCATGGTTTCACGACCTTCTGGAGCAGCGTGAAGCCGACGCTGTCGCGACCGCCCACACCCTCGACGACCAGGCCGAAACAGTCCTCCACAAGCTTCTCCGTGGCGCGTGGACAGAGGGTCTGGGCGGAATCCATCCCGTCATCCAATGCGCTCGCGGCGCGATCCTGCGTCCTTTCCTCGGGGCGCGCCGGTCGGCAATCGAAGCGTGGCTGAGACAGATCGGCCAGGTCTGGCGCGACGACACCACCAACACCGACACAGCTTTCACACGTAACCGCATCAGGCACGAATTGCTGACCATGCTCGTTGGCTACAACCCGCAAATCCATTCGCAGCTGGCAAACATGGCGACTCTGGCCCGCGACGAAGAGTACTACTGGCAAGACGAATTGGCACGCATCCTTCCAGGCCTGCTGCTGCCCGGCAAGCCTGTGCGCGGCGGCGGCAGGGCAACATCGACCCATCCTGACGAAGCCACCCTGGCCGTGGAAATCGAGCGGCTCCCGCAATCGCCCGCCGTACGCCGCAGAATCCTGCGGGCCGCCGCGCGGCAGCTCGGAATTGCCCTCAACTTCGATCAGACCGAGCGCCTGATGGCCATGCTCGCGCCCGGTGGATCGCGTCGCCAGCAGCTCACGGCAGAGCTCCACGCAGAGCGCAGTCCGCGCGAGCTCCGGCTGCTTAAGAAAAGCCGTCCTAATTCCCCCGCAGCGCAACCATCGGATTGATGCGCGCCGCCCGGCGAGCGGGTATGTATCCGGCAACAAGCGCCACCACCGTCATAATGACAGCCATCGCCGCGAAAGTCGCGGGATCGGTCGGCTCGGTTCCAAAGAGCATCGAGGCAATCCATCGGGCAACAATGACAGACGCCGCCGTGCCGAGCACAATTCCGGTGACTGCAAGAAACATGGTTTTGCGAATAACACCGCGAAGCACGTCACCCTGCGTCGCGCCCAGCGCCATGCGAATCCCAATCTCCTGCGTCTGCTGCGCCACCGAATAGGAAATGACGCCATAGATCCCGAGCGTTGCCAGCAGCAATCCGAACTCGGCGAAGATGCTGACCAGCAGAACGAAGAAGCGCCGCGGCGAGACAGCGCGGTCCACGATGGTTCGGATCGGACGGAACTCTGCGGCTGGCTGCTTGGGATTCAGCTCGCGCAGGGCACGCAGCACGCTCCCGGCCAGCTCAGCGGGAGGCAGACTTGTCCGGATGACCAGGTGCGCGTCATCAGGCGTCTTCTGTGTTGCCGGGTAATAGATTTGCCAGCCAGGCTGTCCTTCCACGCTGTCGGCGTGGATGTCATCGACAACACCGACGATACGAAGCTCTTCCTTACCGCTCACCAGCGTTTGGCCGACCGCGTCGCCGTTCGGCCAGAAAAAGCGGGCAGCGGAAGAGTTGATAAGGACCACCCGCTCACTCTTCGGGTCGTCGCTCCAGGTGAAGTCGCGCCCATGCAGGCGCATTCCCATGGCCTGGACGTATCCCGGTGTGATGACGTAGACAAGAGGTTCCGGCAACGAACCATCAGGGTAGGTACGCCCCTTCGGCACAGGCGTGCCCCAGGCGCGGTTCTGGCCCAAAGGCAGGAAATCCGCGATGCCGGCCGCGTTCACGCTCGGCAGCGCTCTCACGCGATCGATGATCTGACGGAATATCACGCGGCGCTTGATGATCGTCGAGTCTTCGTCGGGAGCACTGTCGTCGTACAACACTCTAATGGAGGCCGCTTGGTCGGGCTGGAATCCGAGATCGAGATCCAGCACCTTGAGGAAGCTGCGCATCAGAAGTCCCGCGCCAATGAGCAGCACGCTGGCCAGTGCGACTTCGGAGACGACCAGGGCACTGCGCAGGCTCTGATGATGCCTGCCTTCGCTGGTGCCCGGGCCGCTGTCTTTGAGCGCTTCCTGTACGTTGCTGCGCGAGATCTTCAGCCCGGGAGCCAGCCCGAATAGCACGGCGGTTGCTATGGCTACCAGGACGGTCCACATCAGGGCGCTGCTGTCGACCTTGATACTGCTTAACAACGGCAGAGCGATGGAGCCCTGGTGAGCAAGCCAGATGATTGCCCCATAGGCGAGTCCCAGCCCACAGATCGCGCCTGCACAGGAGAGCACAAGGCTCTCGGTGAGCAGATTGCGGATAAGCCTGCCGCGGCTGGCCCCGAGCGCCGTGCGCATCGCAAATTCTTTGGTTCGCGAAGCCGCGCGGGCCAGCAGCAGGTTCGAGAGATTTACGCAAACGATGAGCAGGATAAGTACGACTGCACACCAGAGCACGACAAGCGAATGTCGAATCCGCCCGCTGACGTAATCCTTCAGCGTGCGCAACTGCATTGATTCGCCCTTTCCGCCGTAACTACCGCACGAATTTGGATATTTGACGTTCCAGCAGAGGCGAGGCTCAACCATGAGCGCCTCGGCCTGCGCCTGGCCAAGGGTGACGCCGGGCTTGAGGCGGCCGATCATGGTTACGATGTTGCCCCACATGCGCTCGCGGTCAAGGTTCAGCGGCACAAGTAAATCTACTTTCAACCCGGGTGAGAATACCGCGCCAAAGTCGAAACTCTCGGGCAGGACGCCGACCACCGTTACGGCGTCCCCGTTGAGGTCAATTTCTTTTCCGACGATGTTCGGATCGGCTGCGAACTGGCGTCGCCAATACGGATTTGCCAGCAGAGCCACGGGGTGCGCCCCTTGGCGAGACTCGGCCATCGTAAAAAGCCGGCCAATGACAAGCTGAACTCCGAGAAGCTGAAAGAAGTTGCCGATTACCGAAATGCCGGTCGCTGGCTGTGGCTCGCCATGCCCAGTCAGGCGATAGTTATCGACTGTGGTGAAAGCCTCGTATCCGGTGATGCCCTGATACGACCGGCTCATATCGCGGAATTCTTCGTAAGCGTCGGCCGAATAGGTTGCACACGACATACCGCACTTCTGGGGTGGCGGAGCGATCCATACCAGTTCGTGCGGATTGGAAAAGGGCAGCGGCCGCAGCAAAATCGTATTCACTACACTGAAGACAACGATGTTCGCGCCGATACCCAGCGCCAAAATCAGCACGGCCACAATAGTGAAGGCGCGGTCCCGGCGAAGCGTGCGCATGGTATAGCGCAAGTCCTGGAGAAAGATGTCCAGAGCAGGCAGGCCGCGCGCCTCACGTTGCTGTTCTTTGGCCTGCTGGACGCCCCCGAAGCGGACAAGAGCCCGTCGCCGCGCCTCCTCAGGAGACATCCCATGCTGGAGGTGCTCTTCAATGGCTAACTCGAGATGAGCAGCTATCTCGGCATTGAGGTCCCGGTCCAGTGGGTCTTTGCGGAAAAAGGAGCGGAGCCGATCGAAAGCTTGGCGCACGGAGCTGATCATGGCTCGCCTCCTTCATTTGACATGGCCAGCACGCGCCCCATCACCCCAGCGAGCCGCCGCCAGTAGGCCGTGTCCTCGGCCAGTTGCTTTCGGCCCTGAGAGGTAATGGCATAGAACTTCGCTTTGCGGTTGTTCTCTGACGCCCCCCACTCAGCGGAGATCCAGTCGCGCTGCTGCAGCCGGACAAGCGAGGCATAGATAGTCCCCTGATTGAGCAGGATCGTGTCCCCGCTCACCTGTTCGATGCGGCGGGCAATTCCGTACCCGTGCTGAGCCCCCATCGAGGCCAGAGTCTTGAGGACCATCACGTCGAGGGTCCCCTGAAGCAGATCGAGCTTGGTTTGAGTCAAATTGAATTTCTCCTGTGCGGTTCCCACATGAACATGCCACATATCTCTGTGGCATCGCCACAGGAATGTGACGAATGGAAGGAAGCATCCGATTTTCCCGCCTCCTCCCCGTCGACTGCTTCGTCATATTCGATATGACCCAAAACGGGCAGCCGATTTGGAACCGCCGGGGTGGCCTGTCCACTGGATCGACGGAGTAGAATAAATTTAAGTTGTGGATGTGCCCGGGCCCGGGTCTTTCGACAGGCAATGATTTGATACTTCGTCCCCGGCCGTGGCGTCTAATGCAGGGGGTTACGGGTGGCGTGTATAAGCACGCGGCCGCAGTCCCGGATTTCTCTCTGCAAGATGCGTGAGAGAAAAGAGGGTTTTTCGTGAATTCGACGGTCAAGACAATTATTTTCTGGGTATTCATCTTTGCCTGCCTCGTGGTGCTCTGGCAGCTCTTTCAGAAGAGTGCCGGTACGGGCAAGGATCAGGAGATCGCCTGGTCGGAATTCCTGCAGGATGCGCAGCAGGGACAGGTCGGCGACGTCACCGTGATCGGCAGCGAGGTCCGCGGCCACCTCAAGGGTGATAAGAGCGGCAGCTTCCACGTAACCGTGCCGGCCAACTATCCGCACCTCTATGACGTCCTCGCCGACAAAGGCGTCAAGGTCACGGTCAAGAACGCGGAGGGCAGCGGATGGTGGAACATCCTCATCCAGTTCTCGCCCGTCATCGTCATCGGCGCGCTATGGTTCTTCATGATCCGCCAGATGCAGAGTGGCGGAAACAAGGCCATGTCCTTCGGCAAGAGCCGTGCCCGCCTGCTCTCCATGCAGCAGAAAAAGGTCACATTTAAGGATGTCGCCGGCGTAGACGAGGCCAAGGAAGAGCTCAAGGAGATCATCGAGTTCCTGCGCGAGGCGCAGAAGTTCCAGAAGCTGGGCGGCCGCATTCCCAAGGGCGTGCTGCTCGTCGGACCTCCCGGAACCGGTAAGACTCTGCTCGCCCGCGCTGTCGCTGGCGAGGCCAACGTCCCGTTCTTCTCCATCTCTGGTTCCGACTTCGTGGAGATGTTCGTCGGCGTCGGTGCCAGCCGCGTGCGCGACCTCTTCGAGCAGGGCAAGAAGAACGCTCCCTGCATCATCTTCATCGATGAAATCGACGCCGTTGGCCGCCATCGCGGCGCAGGCCTCGGCGGCGGACACGACGAGCGCGAGCAGACCCTCAACCAGCTGCTCGTCGAAATGGACGGCTTCGAATCGAACGACGGCGTCATCCTCGTCGCCGCCACCAACCGCCCTGACGTGCTCGATCCGGCGCTGTTGCGGCCCGGCCGCTTCGACCGCCGCGTCGTTGTCGGGCGTCCTGACGTCCGCGGCCGCGAGGAAGTCCTCCGCGTCCACGCCAAGAAGGTTCCTCTATCCGAGGACGTCGACCTGCGCGTAATGGCTCGTGGCACACCGGGATTCTCCGGGGCCGATCTCGCCAACATGGTCAACGAGGCCGCGCTGAACGCCGCCCGCTACAATCGTAAGGCCGTCAGCATGCTCGATTTCGAGCTCGCCAAGGACAAGGTCCTCATGGGCGCCGAGCGCAAGTCGATGCTGCTGACCGATGAGGAGAAGCGCGTCACGGCCTATCACGAAGCCGGCCACGCACTCGTCGCAGCCATGCGCGACCACGCCGACCCGCTGCATAAGGTCACCATCATCCCGCGCGGCATGGCGCTGGGCGTGACCATGCAGCTTCCCGAGGACGACAAGCACACCGTCACCAAGGATTACCTCGAGACGCAGCTCGCCATCCTGATGGGCGGCCGCATCGCCGAGGAAATCTTCCTCAAACAGATGACCACTGGCGCCGGCAACGACATCGAGCGCGCATCGGACCTGGCCCGCAAGATGGTCTGCGAGTTCGGCATGAGCCGCCTGGGACCGCTGACCTTCGGCAAGAAGGAAGAGCAGATCTTCCTCGGCCGCGAGATCGCGCAGCATCGCGATTTCTCCGAGGAGACTGCCCGCCAGATCGATGCCGAAGTCCGCAGCTTCGTCGATGAGGCCTACCGCTCGGCCTACGAGATCCTGAACTCCAATCAGGACATCATGCACCGCATGGCCACGGCCCTTCTCGAACGCGAGACGATCGACGCGAACGAGATTCGCGCGATCATTGAGGGCAGGGAACTGCCTCCGCTCAAGCCTAGCGGTGGCAACGGAACCCCTGCCGGCGGCGATGTCCAGCAGGTGCTCAAGCCCGAGCCGGGCCGCGGCGCCAGCTTCCCCGAAGGCAGCCCGTCACCAGCGTAATTCTCAAGCTGAATCTAAGAACAAACAGCCTGACCTCAACGGTCAGGCTGTTTTGCTTGATAACGAGCTTCTCAGTGTAACCCGGTAGGTTGCCGGATTCGATAGTGGGGTCGGTTTCGAAAGATACGGGCTTTAGTGTCCGCGTGAGAAGTCGCGAGGCCCGGTAGAAGAGCGGGGCTTTCAGCCCCGCGTCACGGTGGCCACAAAGGAAAGGGCCTTCAGGCCCGGGCCTTTTAGCCGTTCGTAAAGCGCTCCCGAAAGAGTGGGGCTTTAGCCCCTGAGGGGAAGAAAATTTTCAAACTAACGCATTACCCCGGATTCCTGTTGCTTGCTTCCGCTCGCCGGTTTGCTAAAGTGCTGACATGTGCAAGCGGCTGGCCGCCGTCTGCTTCGCATTGATTGCTTCAGCTATTCCTGGATCGGGGAGAGCCCAATTCACCGACCCGCGCACGTACGTAAACTCTCCGGTAGGGCTGAATCAGCTCGAGATGGTTTACGCATACGCCCGCTCAGATACGTCGGTCGACACTTCGCTGATCATCACCGGTGCAAGCCTCAACCTGAATCAGGGCATGATCGACTACACGCGGTATTTCGGATTTCTTCACCGTCTCGCCTGGGTGCAACCTGCACTTCCAATCGCCGGAACCAATGGCTCGATTAGCGGCACGAATATCGGCGCCGCCGAGACTGGCACAGGAGATTCCGGATATCAGGCCGCCTGGCTGCTGAAAGGCGGTCCTGCGCTCAGCGTCGAACAATTCGCAAACTTCAAACCGGCGACCACCTTGGGCGTGAGCCTCACCATGACAGCTCCAACCGGCCAGTACAACTCGAACAAGATCATCAATCTCGGTTCAGATCGCTGGTCATTCAAGCCAGAGATTGGCCTCTCGCAACCATTTGGACCGGGGCAAAAGTGGGAATTTGACGCTTACGCAAACGCCTATTTCTACACAGACAACACTTCCTACCATAGGGTCGAAGTTCTCAGCCAGGAGCCCTTGCCCGGACTCGAAGGACACATCAGCTATTCCTTCTCGGACAACATCTGGGCCGCGGTCGATACGCGCTACTCCTTCCGTGGCAACATCTTGGTCAGCGGCGTAAACCAGAACGCCTCACAGCAGAATTTCCTGCTGGGCACCGAGCTGAGTGTCTCGCTTAACGCGAAAAACACACTCATCTTCGAGTTTGCAGATGCGCTCGCGCACCAGAATGGCCCCGCCATCAAAGCCTTCGCCGTAAAGTACGACTACACCTGGGGCAAGGGCTACAAATAGTGATTGGATGACTTCAGGGCGCCAAAGAACCGAAGACCACGTCCGGTACAGTCGGGATGCGAGCGTCCCGGAAGGCAGCGTCGCCTGCCTAGTTCTACCAAAACAACAGCTGGGCCAAAGTGGTCAGACCGTTTACGTGTTGTGGAGTGGCGCGTCCCGGGTGTGCCCTACGGTCGGCACGTTGGTTCCGAGTTGCCGGTAATTCGCCCACAACTGGATACATCAAGAGACAAAAACCGGTGTAATGTGAGAGTCTGATCCCGCAGGCTAGCTGGACAGGAGACAGCGCGCATGGACATATTAAGGGTGTCGGCGAGGGCATTAACCACGTTTTTCTGATCGAGAGCGGGCACAGTCCACGGCTTCTCATTCGACACTTTTGAAGAGAACGGGAATCGCAGTGCGTGCTGCCCGCCTCGGGGCCAGCCAGTCACACAGGAGGCCCGGAAAGATCTCATTCCATTCTTGTGCTCTCAAATTGAAGATTACCTGTCGGACCCGAGGGAGCCGCACGGCAGCCTTCAGAGTTTCGTGTTACAAATGCGTTCATGCTTGATGACTGGGTAGGCCGACGTGCGCAGCGAGTGCGCGGAATCGCGGATGCGAGAAGAGCTTTCTGAAGAAGGGAAACAGAGTAATCCAGATCAGCCCAGCGGAGCGAGCGTCATAAGCTTGTTCCAACCACGCCAATGCTTTCGTCTCGTCTCCGATGCCGGCGTACAGCGTAGCAATTTGAAACCTTTCGAAGTGCCAACCGGTCTGACGCGACAATGCGAGTTCCAGTTTACTCTGTCGAAACCCTCTCCAGCCTCCGAGTTCGAAAGATCTCCGCATGTCGGAGATTGATTCAGGCCGTTCTCCCCAAAACGCGTAAGCTCTGAGATATTCATCGAGCGCTTCTTTGTCCTTGCCCTGCTGCTCAAGTGCGATACCAAGGTTCTCGTGGACTATTCCCGTATGGGGGTCGAGTTCAAGTGCTTTGCGATACTGGGCAACGGCGGCGTCCAACTGACCGGCGAACATGTAGATCTCGCCAACCATGTTGTTAATCGGTACAGAGAGCGGATCCAATACCAGGGCACACTGTGCTTCTTCGATCGCCTCGTCCATACGACCCATGATTGCCAATAGGGCAGAATAGAAATGATGGGTGGTCGGATAGTTTCGATTCAGTTCGAGCGCAACTTGAAACTCTCGCGCGGCGCCCAAGAAATCCCACTCAAATGCGAGCTTTAGAAACCCACAAGAAGTATGCGCTTCGCACAATGTGGGATCGAGTTCCAAGGCTTTTACAACAGCCGTTCGCGCCTTCTGCATGGCTGACCTTGGATCCAATCTTCCGAATACGTAACCACGGTACAGGTATGTATCTGCAAGCCCCGAATAAGCAAGAGCGTAGTCCGGATCCCGGTCGATGGCCCGCTCAAAATATTCCTGGGCACGTTTGAGATCCTCTTCATTTCTCCTATTCCAGAAGTACCGCCCGCGAAGATAACAATCATAAGCCCTGGGATCGATAACACGCGCTGAGCTAAGGCGAGTCTCTTCCTGGGTCGATAGGCAGATTTGGACCTGACTCGCGATTGCGCGAGTCACTTCGGCCTGTAATTTCAAAATATCGCAGAGGTCGCGCTCGTAACTTTCAGCCCACAAATGCTCATCCCTCTCCGCATCGATAAGCTGCGCAGTAATTCGAATGCGATCGCCCGCTCGCAAGACCGTGCCCTCCAGCACTACTCCGACCTTCAGCCGTCGGGCGATTTCTCTAACCGGCTTCGTCGATCGTTTGTAGCCTTGGACAGACGTTCTGGAAATCACACGCAAATCGCGCAGCTTTGCGAGTTCAGTGATCAATTCATCCGTGATGCCATCAGCGAAATACTCCTGTTCTGAATCATGGGAAAGATTTTCCAACGGGAGTACAGCCAGCGACCTTGCTGCGATTTCAGGGAAGATCCGGTCGATTGGGGCGATGAAGCGGTATCCGCGGCGCGGTAGTGTCTGGATAAAACGCGGTTTCTTGACGTTGTCATCGAGCGCATTCCTGATCCGGCGCATGCTAAAGTTCAGACCGTGCTCAAAGTCGACGAACGTCTGGTTGCTCCAGATCTGCTGGTAGAGTTCCTCCCGGGTAAACACCTCGCCCGGCCGAGAAACTAAAAGCCTTAGAACCCTGGATGGCTGGGGTGGCAGATGAACGGACTTGCCGTTCTTGCGCAAAATGCCGTTCTGGGTTTCGAATTCAAACACTCCAAAACGAACCAGCGGGTTGCGCGCGTCTGGTTGCATAAGTCCGACAATGGATGGAGTTTAATTATAGCCCCGGAACGAGACCGGGTTGGCCCGACACCGTTCAGTACCTGCTGTTTTCGTCGCTCACCAAAAACTTACCCTCCGCTCATTGATCTGCCGGCTGCTCTTTCGTAAGCTCCCATTGTTCACGAGGGGCTATTGCCCCGGCTCAAAAACATTCAAGATTGGGATCACCGCGGCCTCGCATGGGAGGATTGGCTCCATCGGGGGCCAGAACTGAGTAGCAGAGTCGCTCGGCTGGTCCCAAACACAAGGAGAAGCTTATGATTCGTCTTTGCTCGCGTGTTTCTTCTCTTCTTCTTCTCGTCACTCTTGGAACCTTTGCCACTTCCTTGGCTGCTGCCGCGGATAGAGAAGAGTCAAGGACAGCCACTTTCAGGAGCGACCTTGCGCTGATTAGCCTTCCTGCTGCTTCGAGCGGCGGCTGTCCAGATAACACCCTCCGCTTTGACGTGACCGGTAATGGGTCCTCCACAAACCTAGGCGCCACATCAGTAAACGAGTTCGTTTGCCTTGATACGAGCACCCTACTGTTCACGGCTCAGTTCACGCTAACCGGCGGGAATGGCGATAGGGTCTATGGCACAGCTAGCGGTTTTGGAGTGCCCACCTCCGCAACCACATTCGACGTGCATGGCACATGGACATTTATCGGCGGAACTGGTCAGTTCAGACACATCAAGGGCAACGGCACCTCATTGGGGCACGTGAACCTCGTCACCGGGGCGGCCCCGCATGAACTGATTGGCAATGTTTCAAATTTAGACCCGCAGGAATAGGCAGTGAAGTTGAACTGCATCCGCTCTGCCACAAGCAGCCACATACACCTGACGGATAAATGCGCTGAGGTTCGGTTCTGGAGGACTCTCGCAAGATCTGCGGGCAAGGGAGCAGTTGACGAGGCTTTCGGCATTAACAACTCCGGTCAGGCTCCTAATAGGCGCCCACAAACTGTAGTGGAAGTCGAAGGAAGATCATTATGCTACTCGCCTTAAGGTTTTGCAGATGGGTTCTGTTGGTTCTCTGCCTCGTCGCTGTGGCCGATGGACAGGTCGTGGTCACTGATGACGTCAACACGGCGTCCACCTATCCCACCAAGAACTTTGGCAACAGCGTCGCCCTGATCGTGACCAGTGGCTCTAACACCTACATCAAGTTCAGCCTGGCCAACCTGGGCTCGGGAATTACCGGCTCCAACACATCGAAAGCCACACTGGTTCTCTACACGGATGCGGTGCTGACCTCCGGCACGATGGATGTTTATCAAGTGGGTGGGACATGGTCGGAGGGCACGGTCACCTGGAACAATGCGCCAGCACTCGGCAACCTGATCTTGAGTGCAGTTCCGGTGACGAAAACAGGGTATTTGTCGCTGGACGTGACCTCGACTGTGCAAGCCTGGCTGAACGGGGCGTTGACCAACAACGGAATTGCTTTGGTACCCAGTTCCGGCAGCCAAATTCTGGCGTCTTTCGACAGCAAAGAAAACATTCTCACCAGCCACACGGCACAACTGATGCCGGTGCTGGTGTCGGCTGGACCGCAAGGTCCACAAGGTCTGCAGGGACCAGCCGGAGCCACCGGAGCAACGGGACTGCAGGGCGCGACAGGTCCTCAGGGACCGACTGGACCAATAGGTCCGGCAGGGGCCCAAGGGCCACAAGGACCGCAAGGGGTCACGGGGGCGACTGGTCCCATCGGGCTTCAAGGACCTCAGGGACCGCCCGGAATCAACAATCGAGGACAATGGAACAGCACGACGGCCTACAATCCCGGCGATTCGGTGTTTGACGTCGGTTCGTCCTGGTTGGCGATCAATACCACAACCGGTTCCGAGCCTTCCGCGCTGAATAAGAACTGGCAATTCTTAGCGGCAGGGATCAACAACCGCGGCGCCTGGAACAACTCCACAACTTACGGCGTCAACGACGCGGTCTCGGATCAAGGTGCTTTCTGGCTGGCATTGGCGACAAACTACGGCTCCGAGCCTGTGAGTGGCAATCCCAATTGGCAGCAACTCGCAGCACAAGGGGCAACCGGACCTGCCGGTCCCGCGGGTGCGTCCGGGCCAGCCGGTCAGCAGGGAACACAAGGGCCACCGGGACTGCAAGGACCGGCTGGACCGCCGGGCCCTCCGGGCGGCGGCGGCGGACCAAATGGAATAGCGGAGTACACGTCCGACGGTACTTTCACAGTTCCTGCTGGCATAACGCACATTATGGTTGAGATGTGGGGCGCCGGCGGCGGTGGTGGTGGTGGTAACGCAGGTGCTACCTACAATTGCGGTTTTTCGACGTGTAGTGTAATCGGGGCTTCGGGGCCAGGCGGCGGTTCGGGCGGTTACACGCGTGCCGTGATAGCCGTCACGCCTGGAGCTAGCTACAACGTGATCGTGGGGGCTGGTGGTGCACCTGGCGCAGGAGGATCTAACTACAACGGCACAGGGGCTGGTGGCGCGGGGGGTGCAGCGCAGATCACCGACAGTTCCTCGAATATTTTGGCTAGTGCTAGTGGCGGTTCAGGAGGTTGGGCGGGCAGTTCTGGTGGGGCTGGCGGCTCTGGGTCGAATGTTATCGGTCGGCCGGGCAATGCAGGACAAGTGCCTGCAGGAGGCGCCGCGCCTAATACGGGATCAGTTTCCCCGCTAGGTGGTAGCGGGGGCTCGGGCGGGAGCGGTGGAGATGGTGCTGGGAGCGCCGGGGACGCAGGGTCGCCCGGCAATCATGGCTATGTCCTCATCAGTTGGTGAGTACAGAAGGAAAGGCTGGTGGTTCTAACATCCACACGCTAATTGGGGTCGCCAAGCCCACACAGGCTGCGTTGCTTGCAGGCTTGATTAGCGTTGGGGAGGATCTTTATGAAGCGAATTTGGCGCCCTTCGCTTTTCTGGACCAAAGGTCACTTCGAGCCAAAAGAGGCGCGTGCGGCGGGCGACATCGTAGGAGTATGGATCAATGCAACGGAATGCGGTACAGGACTCTCTTCGTCAGAATGAAATCCGCCCGGCGCCAAAGCTCAGGCCCCCATTTGCCAACTCCGTACTTTCGCTCAATTCTATTACGTAACGACGCATGCCAAAGTCGTACACGACGCGCCGAGAGGAACTCACAAGGAGCGTTCAGGTGAGTAACGATAAACGCTTCACTTAATTAATTTCCGGTTTGTCGCCAACCGGGACGTTAACCCTCCACTGATTCATCTGCGAAAATAGTTCAGCATGGGTAGGGATCTTGCTGCGGGGCTCGCCGCATCTCCGAGCCGGGTCGCGGGAGCAGGCTAACCTAAGCGGTCAGTTTTGTTTTCTGCGAACGTCAGCCGAGCAGGACTGGGTGGTGAGCTGGCTTTCCGAGTGGCCCGTTACTCCGGCCGCAACCCCCTACAACTTAGGAATGTTATCCAAGCGCTGTCCTACCGATTTGTCGCGGAGAGTCGATTGACGCGCGGTACAAGTTGCGAGCAGGTTCAAGATACCTCTCTGCCTGCTTGACGCCCGTGCAATAGCAGTCCCAGAATGGGCCACAACGGCCCCGCTCCCGAAGCAAATCATTCCTAAACACCTCCTGAGCAAATTGCGGAGGCAGTATGAACCGAATCTCATTCCTCCCCGTTGTCCTGTGTGCCGGCGTCTGCGCAGCTTTCGCCCCAGCCCTTGCCCAGCATGAGCATCCCGCCGGCGACCCGACAAAACTTGGCAAAGTTTCTTTTCCCGTATCTTGTGACTCGCCTGTTCAGCCTCAATTCAACAGCGCTGTGGCCATGCTCCATTCCTTTTGGTACGAAAAGGCCCACGATACCTTTGCCGCTGTGGCAGAGAAGGATCCTGCGTGTGGCATGGCCTACTGGGGAATTGCCATGACCTACTACCATCAACTCTGGTCCCCGCCCGGGCCGGCGGACCTGAAGGCGGGCGCCTCCGCGCTGGAAAAAGCAAATGCGGCCGGCGCGAAGACCCAGCGGGAGCAGGACTACATCGCTGCCATCGGGACGTTTTACAAAGACAGCGACAAGCTCGACTACCGCACTCGCTCTCTGGCTTATGAAAAAGCCATGAATCAGCTCCAGGTGCGTTATCCGAACGACCATGAAGCGGCCATCTTTTACGCGCTCGCACTTCTTGCCACCGCACCGCCCAGCGACAAGACTTACGTAAACCAGAAAAAGGCCAGTGCCATCCTTGAGCCCCTCTTTGTTGAACAACCAGAGCATCCCGGCATTGCGCATTACATCATCCACGCCGACGATTATCCGCCGCTGGCGCCGAGCGCTCTCGATGCGGCGCGCCGATATGCGAAAATCGCACCGGATTCGCCCCATGCTCTGCACATGCCATCGCATATCTTCACCCGGCTCGGCCTCTGGCAGGAATCCATCGATTCCAACCTCGCCTCTGCGGCTTCAGCGCAGAAATACAACGCGCCCGGTAATGAACTGCACGCGAAGGATTATCTGATCTATGCCTATCTGCAAGGAGCCCAGGACGAAGAGGCGAAAAAAGCGCTGGAAGCACCGCCCGCGGGCAGGCCTGATGATCCGCAATACATGAACTGGCTGTATGCGATGGGTACGTCGCCCGCTCGCTATGCGGTGGAACGGCATCAGTGGTCCGACGCAGCCGCGCTCCCGGTACCGCCTGATACCTTTCCCGGCGGACGATGGTCCTGGACCGAAGCCAATCTGCACTTTGCGCGGGTTCTTGGCGCGTCCCATACAGGCCAGATCGAAGCTGCACGAAAAGAAGCCCAGGTGCTCGCATCCCTTCGTGACACGCTCACCCAGAACAACGAGACGTACTGGGCCGACCAGGTCGCCATCCAGCACGAGATTGCAGCTGCCTGGATTACGTTCGCTGAGGGCAAGCACGAAGAGGCTTTGCAGCAAATGCGTTCTGCCGTTGACCACGAGGATAGGACCGACAAGCACAACGTCACTCCCGGAGTGATTCTTCCGGCTCGCGAACTCCTCGGCGAAATGTTGCTGGAACAGAAGCAGCCGGCCCAGGCGATGAACGAGTTCGAAGCCACGCTGCGCACCGCTCCAAATCGCTTCAATGCGCTCGCCGGCGCCGCGCGGGCGGCCATGCTTTCAGGCAATAGCGAAAAAGCGAAAACCTACTATGCCCAGCTCCTGGCTATTTGCGCGCATGCCGACGGACACCGGCCTGAGCTTCAGAATGCCCGGTCTCTTTTGGCGCAAGAGTGAGCCGCAATAGCTGCCGGTTTAGGGGCACGCTTTACGTCCCGTCATCTGCGAAAATAACTCAGCATGTGTAAGACTCTTCTCGCGGGACTCGCTGCGTCTTTTCTGTTTACTGCCGGTTGCGGATACCACACCGCAGGCTCCGCGTCGCACCTTCCGCAGACGGTCCACACCCTCGCCGTCCCGACTTTCCAGAACGTCACGCAGTCCTACCACACCGAAGTCTCCTTCACTCAGGCGGTCATCAGGGAGTTCTCCAGCCGCACGCCGTATCACCCCGTTCCCGGCGCCGATCCCGATGCCGACGCGACCCTCAACGGCACCATCACCAGCTTTCAGGTCGTCCCCCTCACCTACAATTCGCAGACCGGCCAGTCGTCGAGCTTCCTCGTCACCATCCGCGCCAAAGTCGCCCTGACCGACAGGAACCGGAAAATCCTCTACCAGAACTCGACCTACCTCTTCCGCCAGCAGTATGAGACCACTGAGGACCTCGTGACCTTCATCCAGGAGGACCCCGCGGCCGTGCAGCGCCTCTCTCGGGACTTCGCCCAGGCCGTGGTCTCCGATATTCTGGAGTCGTTCTGATGAACTCCTCGCCCGCACACTGCTCTGTGTCCTCCGTGGTGAATCCTTGCGCTTCCAACGCAACCGCCGCCCTCCGAAAGGCTCCCCGGAGGCCTCTCTAAATGGGCGCCGGATTCGCCGCCACCGACCGTTTCCTCGCCGAACTCCGCGAAAATCGTCTCCGCCCCGGTTACGTATTGCTTGGCGACGAACTCTTCCTCTATGAGCGCTGCCGCCGCGCCGTCATCGACACCCTGGTACCCCAGTCCATCAAGGAATTCTGCCTCTCCGACCTCGATCTCGCTGAAGCCACCATCTTCGAGGTCCTCGATCGCGCGCGCACCCCATCGCTCATGGCTCCCTTTCAGGTCTTCTTCGTTCGCGGGTTGAAGGCCCTTTACACTCGCGGCGCAAAAAAAGAAGAATTCGACGCCATTGAGGAGTACTTCCGCTCCCCCAACCCCCAGGCCCTGATCCTTTTCATCGCGGACCACATCCGCATCCCGTCCGATCCCCGCCGCATGGACCTCGAGGACAAGAACCGCTACGAGCGCATCCGCGAGACCCTCGGCGACTGGTGCGGCATGGTCGAGCTCGCCCGCGTCGACGAAGCCGACGCCCTGCGCTGGATCACCTCGGAGAGCGAGCATGCCGGCATCCGCTTCGACACCGATGCCGCCCGCGAGCTCGCCGACGCCCTCGGCGCCGACATGATGCTCATCGCCAGCGAATGGAACAAGCTCGTCCTTTATGCAGGAGAAAAGAAGCAGGTTACCCTGGGCGACGTCGAAACCATGGTCCTCGCCGCCAAACAGCGCTCTCTTTACGAACTTACCGACGCCATCTCGGCCAAAGACACTGCGCGCGCGCTCAAACTCCTCCAGGGTCTCCTAAACGCCTCCGACGGCGGCGAGGATTCCGCCATCGGCCACCTCTACATGCTGGCGCGTACCTTCCGGCAGATGTTGGTGATCCTCGAAAAAAATGTGCGCGACTCACGCGCCATCTGGCAGGCGTTGTGGCAGGGCTTCCGCATGCCACCGTTCGCCGCCGACGACCTCATTCGCCAGGCCCGCCGCTATAAGTCGGGTCGGGAAATCACACGTGCTTTGCGCCTGATCGCCCGCGCCGACCTGGAGCTGCGCTCGCAGCCCCCTGACAAACGCCTGGTATTGGAAAAGCTGGTTTTCGATCTAACGAGAGAACCGAAGGCAGTGCTGGGCGAAATGTCGGTGCAGTACGCGATGGAGCTGTGAGGCTAAACCGCCGCAGCCGTCAAAAGCAGAAGTAGAGCGGCGGCAATAGTGGCCGCCTGGTAAACGTAATCCGAAGCCTGCCTCTCGGCTTTCCCTGCGCTTCTTGCGGCGTGCTTCGCTAGGTGCTGCATGACCAGGCCTGCTTTCGTCCCACTATTTCTTATTGCGTAACTAAGTACGATTCAGTGCCATTGCTGGATGATGCATACATTTCCTATAGAGAGATTTTCGGCTTAGAAGTTTCTAACTTTAGTAAAAAAATTCGGAAGTTAACATCTCCGTGAACCACCCGCCATCTTTCACCACGCACCAGCCAGGCTGCG
>JAFAMZ010000194.1 GCA_019232935.1 Silvibacterium sp. | reverse complement strand
CTGATTGCCATACTGCGAGCGATAGGCCATGAGGGCCCGATGACGCTCTTCAATAAATGGTGTGATGTCGACCACGAAGTTGGGGCGAACGTCGGCATACAGACTGGCGTAAACGATCTTGAATGGCCGGTAGGGCGATGCGCCGGTGTCGACCTTCGCCAGCCCGCTCAGAAAGCAGGCCTCATAGCCGAGCGTGGCAGTGTTGTAGTGGTCGGGATGCCGACCCGCCCAGTAAGGCAGAATCACCACCCTCGGCCGGATGCACCGCAAAACCTCAACGATCTTCAGGCGGTTCTCGTACGTGTTCTCGACGCGGCCGTCCGGGATATCGAGCGCATCGCGCCAGACTACACCCAGGATTTCAGCGGCGGCTTTCGCTTCCCCGGCACGCTGTTCGGCGGTCCCGCGTGTGCCGGATTCACCGCGGGTCAGATCGAGGATGGCGGTGCGGACGCCGATGGAACGCAGGCGCAACAGCGTGCCTCCGCAGGTCTGCTCCACATCATCGCGGTGAGCGGCTATAGCGAGGACATCGGCGATGCTCTCGATGACAGCCTCAGTAATTTGTGTTGTTGGCGTCGCTGGTCGCGTCCATGTAGGCCACGTCGATGGCGGTGCCGGAGACCGTCACGTTGGAATTGTCGCGCTCCGAGCCGTCCGTAGTGTTGTAGATGTGCACCTGCCCGCCCTCGGCTGTGTAGACCTTGTGAAGGCCGGTGACCGCAGCAATTCCCGTAGCGTCGCCTTTGTAGGCATCGATGAAGACCGAGTTATTCGAGGTGTTGAACATGGTCAGGCATCCGTAGGCGGTACCCGACCCCGCCTGGTTCTGCTTGTAGTGCTCGCCAAACTGGCATTGCTTCGATCCAATCCAGAGCGTGCTGTCGTCGGCGAAGACCATTTTGTTATGGGTGCCATCGCTGATGGCAAATGGCCCGGCGACTGCTCCGCTCTGCGTGTTCACGATGGACAGTTGTCCGACGAAGAGGCCGTCGCCGCTTCCGGACGTGGCGCAGGTGAGGTCGGTGTTGGCAAAGCACTGACCGGCTACATACAAAGTGTTGCCGTTGAAGATGCCATTTGTTACACCGCCGTGGATTGCGATATTGCTCTGCGCTTCCAGCGCGATGCCGCTCGCCCCGATCGAGTTCTTGTTCAGCGCGTTCCCCGTCACCGGAATCACGCTCACGCTCGCGGTCGTGCCTCCGCACTCGGGACCGCAATTCAGAACGTAGATGCTCGAGCCGTCGGGCGAGAAAACCGCCTTGATTGGACGATCGAAAGTAGCGTTCGCGCCCGTGCTCACCGGGAATACACAGTACTGCGGCAGGTTCTGCGGCTCGCAGTCCTGTGCGCCGAGATAGTTGGGATTGTTCGCGGCGGCCGTCTGCTGCGCGGAATCGAGATGTACGATGCTGTACACCGCAAAATCGGCCTCGTTGGGAACCGGACACGCGACCGGAGGGACTCCGCTCGGATTGTTCGCCGGATTATTGCTCGGGTTCGCGACCACGCATGAGGAAGTACCGGCCGCCTGGCTCGAATTCTGAACAAACGCCAGCGCCAGCGTTCCGCCGGGATTCACCGAAACCCGGTAGACGTTCGGCAGGTTGAGTATGTAGGTGTGGTTGGCCGCCAGATCGGCAACAGAGAGAACATGGCTCTGCTCGTTGGCCGCATAGACATACTTACGCGGGCGGTCGATGAAAACACTTGCCGCCAGTCCCGCTGAGATTGCGATGGCGTTGCCGCTGGCCTCCCTGCTGTAGTTGATGGCAGTGAAGCTGTTGTCGCCCGTCCCGAAAACATAGCCCGTCTGCTCCTCGGCCATGTTCTGGATAGTCAACGGCAGCTTGCCCGAGTAGCCGGAAATCGAAAAATTGGTGGCCGAGCTGTTATAGGGGTGCCGGATATCGTAATAGGCGTCGACAAATGGCAACGCTCCCTGAACGAGCGCGCTCGCGTTCTGCTCGGCGATGAGGACGCGGTTCAGAACCTTGCTCGGTGGAAGGTTCCGACCGCCAAAGTAGTAATTCTTACCACAGGAGACCAGCAGCGGAACAACAGCCAAAAACAGAACGGGGACAAGCCGGAAAACCAGTGGACTTCTTCTCTTCAAACGTTGAGACCTCGGTGCTTGGGAAACCCAAGTATAGCAAAGGCTCGCCATCACGGGAGCCGTGCCGTACCATGTTAAAAAGGCGCCCACCCATATGACCGACCGCATTCAAGAAATGTTTGCAGGCCGCACCATTCTTTGCGATGGCGCGATGGGAACGACCCTCTACGCGCGCGGCGTCTTCATCAACCGCTGCTTCGACGAGCTAAACCTGTCGCAGCCCGACCTGGTGCGCTCCGTGCACGAGGATTATCTGCAGTCGGGCGCGGAGCTGATCGAAACCAACACCTTCGGCGCAAACTCCTTCCGCCTGCTGCGCTATGGATTTCACGACCAGGTTCTGGAGATTAATCGCGCTGGCGCGAAGCTGGCGCGGCAAGCCGTCGAGCAGCTCAAGGACAAGCAGGCAGGAACAGCATGGGTCGCCGGCTCCATCGGGCCGCTCGGAGTTCATCTGGAGCCATTGGGCAAGACCGGACTCGATGAAGCCCGTGCCGCATTTGCCGACCAGATTCGCGGCCTCGCCGAAGGCGGACCCGGCATCGGTGTCGACCTGCTGATCATTGAAACCATTGTGGCCCTGAACGAAGCCGAACAGGCGATCCTCGCAGCGCGTGAAGTTGCCCCGCACCTGCCGGTCATTGCGCTGATTACCGTAGACGAAGAGGCGAACTGCCTCGACGGGTCATCGCCGGAGCTGGCCGCAGCCCGCCTGACCGCCTGGGGCGCGGATGCCATCGGCGTCAACTGCAGCACCGGGCCGGCCACCGTGCTGACCGCACTTGAAAAGATGGCGACACTGACCGTCCTGCCGCTCGCCGCCATGCCCAACGCTGGCATGCCGCGCGCAGTCGACGGACGCAACATCTATCTGACCTCACCTGAATACATGGCCAGCTTCGCGCGCAAGTTCCTGAAGGCGGGAGCGCAGTTTATCGGCGGCTGTTGCGGCACCACTCCCAATCACATTCGCGCCATGAAGTCTGCTCTGCGCGCGGTCGAGGCCCAGAAAGTAGAGCACAAGGGTACTGCACGAGAGCCGATCGTGACCGAGACGCCTCCTGCGCCAATCGAGCAGCGGTCGAAAATCGGAAAACTGGTTCACGACGGCGCCTTCGTCACCATGGTCGAAATCGTTCCGCCGCGCGGGATCGATGCTACAAAGGAGATCGAAGGCGCGGCCCTGATGGCCAGACGCGGGATCCACGCCATCAATGTGCCGGACTCGCCGCGCGCATCGGCGCGCATGAGCGCGCAAAGCCTGTGCATCCAGATTCAGCAGAAGACCGGCATCGAGACGATCCTGCACTACACCTGCCGCGACCGCAACGTGCTGAGTATTCAGAGCGATTTGCTTGGCGCCTCTTCGATAGGGCTCAAGAATATCCTTTGCCTCACGGGCGATCCGCCGAAGCTCGGCAATTATCCCGATGCGACCGCCGTCTTCGACGTCGATGCCATCGGGCTGGTGAATATCGTGAACCGCCTGAACCATGGCCTCGATATCGGCGGCAATCCCATCGGCGCTTCGACCGGGTTCACCATCGCCTGCGCGGCCAACCCCGGCGTGCCGGACATCGACAATGAGATTCGCCGCTTCGCCTATAAGGTCGAAGCGGGCGCGGAGTACGCTATCACCCAACCCGTCTTTGATCTGCGCATCCTGGAGCAATTCCTGGAGCGCATCGAAAGCTTCCGGATCCCGGTGATTGCGGGCATCTGGCCGCTCACAAGTTTGCGCAACGCCGAGTTCATGAAGAATGACCTGCGCGTCAGCGTGCCCGACAGCATCCTGCTGCGCATGCAGGCTGCCTCCACGCCGGAGCTGGCGCGCGCCGAAGGCGTGAAGATCGCCCAGGAGATGCTCACCGCGGCGCGTTCGCTGGTGCAGGGCGTTCAGGTAAGCGCGCCGTTCGGACGCTATGGGCTGGCCGCGGACGTGATCGATGGCGCTCTCGCCTCGCTCGAGACACCAGCGCGGGCACGCGAAGAATCAATCGAAGGAGCCGCAGTTGGCAACGTTTGAAGAATCGCTGAAGAAGCTTGAAACCATCGTCGGTCAGCTCGAGCGCGGAGACCTGCCGCTCGAGGACTCGGTGCGCATCTTCGAGGAGGGCGTTCGGCTCTCCGCCGAATGCAAGAAGCATCTCGAAGAGGCCGAAGGCAAGGTGGAAATTCTGGTCAAGCGGCGCAATGGGGCCATGGAGCGCGAGCCGTTCGCGCCGCTGAATACTCCAAAATAATCACTCGCTCTTGATGATCTTGGCATCGCCCGGCTTTACCGCTCCGCAGTCTGAGGAGAGGAAGCGCGTGCTTATGGTGGTATCGATAGTCATCGCCTGACCGTTCGGGCCGGCCTCGCCCTTCATGTGCGCCGAGCCGTGGCTGTGCTGATCGTCGTCGATATTCATTTCGAAGTGTCCCGTGAAGACGCCTCCGCGCTCCGATGCGCAGCTCAGGTCGAAGCTGATCTTCTGCGCAGTGACGGTCCGGTTGCTGTAGGTGCAATTCGACTGCTTGTCATTCATGCGCTCCAGGGTCTTGGTCCACTCGTCGGGAGTCATACAGCCCTGCGTGACGACGGTATGTGGTGTGCTGCCGGGCACCTGCCGCCCCATCGCCTTCAGCCTCTCCGCTACCTCGGGCGGAATTGTTATGCCGCTCATGGTGCTGGTCACCGTCGATTCCCAAAGGCCCATTTTGATGGGCGGCGTGGAAGGCATGTCCTGGGCGCGGGCAAGGGCTCCGGCGAGACAACAGAGGGCGAGCAGCAGACTGATTCGGGCGATTCTGGCGATCATAGACGACATATTTATCCGTGGCATTCTCTGGAACTTTCGTACGCGCAAGATTTGTATCATACGGACGCTGCGACCCACGAGAACTGTTTTGCGAGGACAAGCCTCGCCCGCACAAACTCCACCAGTTCGTCACTGATGTAATCCGGCGGAGCGATCACAAATCGCGGTTTTCCTTCGATGAGCCTCGCAGAAACACCCGTCCAGTGCGGCTCCAGCTTTATGCCAGACTCGCGCAGCAGGATCGCATCTGCGCGGTCGAGATAAAGACGGGCGGAGTCCTTGAAGTCGGCCGTGCCCTGATCGAGCACCATGAGATACAAGTCCGGGCGCAGGAACTGCATGACGCTGTTTGACTCGATAATCGCGTTCTCGGCTGCAGCGATTTCCTTGCGGATGCGCGACATGGCTTCGGCGAGCATGCCCTGACGTGTCCGGACCCAGAGCGACCTGGCTGCTCCTGCAGCGAGAAAGCGGGCGCTGTCGGTTCCGGTATTCGGATCGCGCTCGGCGCTGATGGCGATGGTGTGGTCGTCGGTCTGGCAGTCGCAGGGTGTGCCATCGGCGGTGCAGAAGCCGTGTCCGTACTGTGTGATCTTGAGTGCGGTCCAGTGAAACTCGGGCAGTCGTGCGATGAGGCCGGCGACGACCGACGTTTTTCCGACGCTGCGTGAGTGTCCGCCGACAACGATGACGGCCATGGCTATTTCTTCCCTTTCCCCGTGCGCGCTTCGGGCTTGCGAGCCAGCCGGGCTAGTGTAGCGAGCTCCTTCAGGTACTGACTCAGCGGTCTCGCAGGCCTGCCCCAGAAAACCACTCCCGGCCCATGCACTTTCTTGTGCGTCAGCACGCCCGAGCCCGATCCGAGAATCACCTGCTCGCCGACGGTCGCGTGGTCGCCGATGCCGACCTGTCCGCCGACGACAGCATTGTCTCCAATGCTGCACGATCCCGAGATGCCCGTCTGTGCGGCGATGACAACGTTTTTCCCCACGTGGACGTTATGGCCGACATGTACCAGATTGTCGATCTTCACGCCGCGGGAGATGCGGGTTTCATCGAGGGCCCCGCGGTCGATGGTGGTGTTTGCTCCGATCTCCACTGCGTCCTCAATAACGAGCCTGCCCTGCTGAGGGAACTGCGTATACTCCCCGGTCGCCTCGTCACGGACGTAGCCGAAGCCATCCGAGCCCAGCACCGCTCCTGCATGCACTACGACCCGGTCACCCAGCTCTGTTCCCGCATAGATGACCACGCGAGGATAGATGCGGCAATCACGGCCGACGACTACGCCGTGCCCGATTACTGCGCCCGCGCCAATCAAAGAGCCTTCGCCAACCTTCGCTTCCGCCTCAATCACTGCATACGGCCCGACGCCGACTCGCCGCCCGAGTACCGCGGATCCATCGATAATGGCCGTCGGATGAATGACTGGACGCGACTCTCCCCCCCGTAGCAAGTGCGCGGCGCGGGCGAAAGCGAGGCGCGGGTTCTTCACCAGCAGCAGCGGCTTGAGGACATTTGCGTCCTCACCGAGCCCGCGCGACACTATAACGGCTGCAGCCCCGGAGCCGAGTGCGTCCATCAACGCCTCGGCGTCCTCAGCGAAAACCACGGAGGATTCAGTGGCGCGTTTGGCGCTGGAAACGCCGTATACGTCCAGTTCTTTCGCCTCATCAAGCTTTTCGCCGCGAAGTTCGCCTTTCAAAAGCTCGGCCAGTTGTACGAGTCGCATTAGAGTCCCCCGTTGCCGGGTATCAGTTGTCAGTTTGCCGGTTCCCAGCTTCATTGTCTCCAAGCGGCGGAACCTCCGCCAACTGAAGACTGACTACTGGCAACTTCAGTACACCGGTTCCTCGCCCGGCGGCCGCGTTTTCCAACGGCGGTGCACCCAGAGCCACTGGTCGGGATAGCGCCTGATCCAGCTCTCGATCACCGCAGTAAACCGCGCCGTGGTCTCGATCACGTCCTGTTCATCGTTGCCGGTCGAGACCAGTTCGATCGTCTGTCCGAAATGCAGGACGTACTTCCGCTCGCTCTCTTCCCAAATCATGAACCCGGGCAATACAGTCGCGCCGGTCTTCAGCGCGACGCGAGCCATGCCGGATGCGGTGCAGGCCAGCCGTCCGAAAAAAGGGACAAACTCGCCCTGCGGCGGGGTCATGTTCGTGTCCATCAAGATGCCCACCGTTTCGCCCTGCCGCATCGCGCCGAGCAGGCCGCGTGCGAAGTCGTCCTTGTGCAGGACCCGGTTGCCGTGCAGGCAGCGGATGCGGTTCACCAGAGCGTCCACGCGTGCATTATCGAGCCGCCGAATCACCATGCTCATGGGATGGCCCATCAGCGAGTGATAGTAGCTCGAAAGCTCCCACGCGCCGAGGTGCCCCGTGAGAATCAGCACGCCCTTGCCGCGATCGCGCGCCGCAAGATAATTCTGGAGTCCCTCATATCCGGCGAAGCTGCGCGTGTTCTCCGGCGTGTAGCCCGGCATCTGGCAGAACTCAGCCAGCAGCCACCCCAGGTTTCGATAGAGCCTGCGCAGAATCCGCGCGCGCTCCGCCTCTGGCATATCCGGGAAGGCCAATGCGAGATTCGTGAATCCCACCCGCCGCAACCTGCCGAGAAGCCCGTAGGCCAGTGCGCCCACACCCGCTCCCACGGCTCGTGACAGGCCTCGCGGCAGCGTGCCCAGCAGCTTCACCAGCGTCCAGACAACAGCGAACTCCAGGCGTTCTCGCATCGCAGGCAAAGGAATAGTGTAGGGCCTGCCTGCATGAAAAATTTACGCCGCCGTCCTTTCGCAGATGATCCAATGAGACGTTAGAATCGTCACCTTGAGCAAAGAGAGGTCGCATGGATAAACCCAAATCCGACGCGCTGGTCTTTTTTGGAGCCACAGGAGACCTGGCCTACAAGCAAATCTTTCCTGCCCTGCAACGGCTCGCCAGGCGCGGCAAGCTCGAAGGGCCGGTCATCGGTGTGGCCAAGGCCGGCTGGAACCTCGACCAGCTGAAAGAACGCGCAAAGGACAGCTGTGAAAAACATGGCGGCATCGATCCTCAGGGCATGGCCGACCTCCTCGGGCGTCTTCGCTATGTAGATGGCGACTACGCCGACGACGCCACATTCGCGCAGGTCCGCAAGGAACTCGGTAACTCCAGTTGTCCGATCCATTACCTCGCCATACCTCCCGTTCTCTTCGGAGAAGTGATCGAGCAGCTGGAAAAATCGGGCAGTGCCGAGGGGGCGCGCGTGGTCGTCGAAAAGCCCTTCGGGCACGACCTCGAATCAGCCCGGCAGCTCAACCAGATCATCCACACCGTCTTCGACGAAGATCACGTTTTTCGCATTGACCACTACCTGGGCAAGAACGCTGTCCAGAATATGATCTTCTTCCGCTTCGCCAATTCGTTTCTCGATCCGATATGGAACCGCCAGTACATCGAAAGCGTGCAGATCACTATGGCAGAGCAGTTCGGCATCCAGGGACGCGGCGCATTTTATGACGGCGTCGGTGCAACCCGCGATGTCGTGCAGAACCATCTCATGCAGCTGCTGAGCAACATCGCCATGGAGCCGCCGCCCTGCCCCACCGTCGAGGCTCTCCGCGACGAGCGCGTGAAGGTGCTCAAGAGCACGCATCCCATCGACCCTGGAGACGTCGTCCTGGGCCAGTTCAAGGGCTACCACGACGAGCCGGGCGTTAAACCCGGCTCAAAAGTAGAGACATTCGCAGCGCTGCACGTGCGCATCAATTCGTGGCGATGGCGCGATGTGCCCTTCTACATTCGTACCGGTAAGCTGCTGCCGGTGACCGCGACCGAAGTGGTCGCGAAATTGCGCCAGACGCCGCCTGTTTTCGCTGAGAAGGTGCCTCCGCAGAACTATGTGCGATTTCGGATCAGCCCGGTCCCCCAGATCGCAGTCGGCGCCAATGTGAAGGATGAAAGCGAGCGCCTGAAGGGCTGCGAAACGGAACTGCTTGCTGAACATCGTTGCGGCGATGTCTCACTGCTGCCGTATGAGGAACTTCTCGAGGACGCCATGGAAGGCAACCAGATCTGGTTCGCGCGCGAGGACTACGTAGAGCAGTCCTGGGCGCTGCTCGATCCGCTGCTCAAGAATCCGCCTGCGCCATTTCCCTACGACCCTGGCACATGGGGGCCTCCAGAGGCCGCCAATCTGATCGAAACAGCGGGCGGATGGTGGAATCCGTCCTGACACGCCGCATAAAAAAATCGGCCCGGCCGTTGAGCCGGGCCTTAAGACAGCTTTAAGCCGCACTACTCTTGCTGCGCCTCGCGAAAATACTTGACGACGGTGCGCAAAAATGGCTTGGACGAGTCCGGAGGAAGCACGTTGCCCTTGAGTATCTGATCGAAGCCATGCGGCGCTCCGTAATAGGCCTCCGTATCATCGGAGTTCTGGCTAACGACCGTTCCGTCGAGGTCGATTCCGGCAAAGACGCCCCGGCTCCGCGAATAGGTCAGCAGCTCTGATTTCAGCGTCAGGTTAGTGGAGGCCTGCGTGTTGCGGCCCACCGGGCCCGCAGCGGCGGCCGCATCGGCCCCTATTTTGAACTTGCTCGAGAGCAGGTCTTCCATACCCTGATTGTTCACCGCAATCAGAATCAGGTCGGTATCGGACCCGCCGATTTGCAGCCCAAACGAACCGCCCGCCATGCGGATGAAAGCAGGCGCGCTCCACCCATGCCCGGTGCGGCAGGTAACCACACCCTGCCCGTATTCACCGCCAAAGATAAAGGCTCCCTTCTTCAGGCCAGGCACGACTGCGACACACGTCGCTTGCTTCATAATCGAGCTCGGGATGCCCTGATCCGGCGCATTCATGATGTCGTCAATGATCACTCTGGAATTTTCCAGCCGCTGGTCGAGGGTGGCTTTGCCGGACGATGCAAACGCCCCGGCGCTGATTCCCAGAACGCATAACAGGGGAAGGATTTTCCTCATAACTGCTCTCTCCGTTAGACAATCTAAGGTCTGTTTACTGCACCCCTTTAAACACGTCAATAACTCGGCTGATGCGGGGCATTGCCTTTTTCATGAAAATCGGCGACCGTCAACTGGCGCCTCTAGCCGCCTCTATAGGCGTCTACGTCTGATGCTGCAGGCACTCAAGGAAGTTGTGTTCGTCCCGCGCACGGTCTGACACAGCGTACAAAAGAAAAAAAGGGGGCTGCGGCTCAGTTTCCTTCCCCGCTAGCCCCGTTCCCCAGATCTGCGTTGTTGCTGGTAACGTTGTACCGCCCTCAAAAGTAACAAGCAAGGTAACCGTGGTGCAGTGGCCAAAAGTAAGGTTTTAGATTTGGGTATTACCCTAGGAGTTACGCAGGATTTTCATCTTCCTCGGAGGCCAGCGAGCGGCTGGCGGCATGAATTGACAGCGCAATGCGGTTCTCGACTCCCACTTTGCGCATTAGCCGCGCCACATAAGCCTTTACGGTACGTTCCTCAATACCCAGCGCCACGGCGATTTCACGGTTGGAGCGCGCCCCCACCAGCAGTTTGAGCACTGCGCGTTCGCGCTCGGTGAAATTGAAGCTGTGCCTGAGCACAGGTTTTTCGGAGGCGTGCAGCATGCGGTCCACGAACGAGGACAGCACGCGCCGTGGCGCCCAGATCGAGCCGCTGTCGACCACCTCGATGCATTGCCTTACCTGCTCCGGGCTGGCAGTCTCTTCCAGGTAGCCCTTGGCGCCCGCGCCGATGGCGCTGATGATCGTCTCGTCATCGGATTCCGACCCCATGACGATCAGCTTAAGCTTCGGCCGTGCAGCCTTCAGCCGAGCCAGCATCTCGAACGACTCAGCGGCATTGTGGAGCCTGAGCAGCACCATTTGCAGCTCTTCGCCGGAGAGAGCGCCCGGCAGGTCCGTAGCCACCACGGCTACGTCCGGCGCGGCTTCGAAGACACTCTCGAAACCGGCTACGCGCAGCGGCTCAAAATCGATGAGGCCGATGTGCAGGCGCGGCTGCGGAGTATTCTGAGTGGACATCAGTGCAATCAGATTAAGAGTACAGCCTTAAAATGAAAATCCGCGGCGAATTTTCAGCTCCGGCGGGGAAATACGCCGGCTTTACAGCTTGGGCAACACGATTCCCTGCTGTTTCTGATACTTGCCCCGCCGGTCGGCATAGCTGATTTCGCACCGCTCGTCGGACTGGAAGAAGAGAATCTGGCAGAGACCCTCGTTGGCGTAAATGCGCGCCGGCAGAGGGGTGGTATTTGATATCTCCAGAGTTACAAATCCTTCCCACTCCGGCTCAAACGGCGTTACGTTGACGATGATGCCGCAGCGTGCGTAAGTCGATTTGCCGACACAGATTGTCAGCACGTCGCGGGGAATCCTGAAGTACTCGATCGACCGCGCCAGCGCGAAGGAATTCGGCGGAATGAGGACAGACTCCGACTCCACTGAGACGAACGACCGCTCATCGAATCGTTTGGGGTCGATGATGGCGCTGTTGACATTGGTGAAAATCTTGAATTCGTTGGAAACCCGCAGGTCGTATCCATAGGACGACAGACCATAGGAAATTACGCCTTCTCGCACCTGTTTCTCGCTGAAGGGTTCTATCATTTTGTGGGTTAAAGCCTGCTCGCGGATCCAACGATCACTCTTAATCGACAAGAAAACTCCCTCATCCCGGGGTACGGTGGGCGTTTCCTGCACCTGTCCCCGCAGGGACAGCGAATTTTTCGCTCTCCGGACCAGCCGAAACTAATTTAGGTTGCTCAAAACTTGCATCTTACGAGACGGTTGGCGCGTTGACAATGCGCAAAAACCTTTCTAGCATCACACAAGATTCGGAAGTTACCACAAAATTATCAGCGGTTCGGGGTGAAGGCATTGATTAAACAAGACATCATCCATCACGTAATCGAACGCACCGGTTTGCCGCGTGTGAAGGCTGAAGCTGCAGTGGACACCGTATTCGAGTCTCTCAAGAAGGCCCTCGCCAACGGCGACCGGATCGAACTGCGCGGCTTCGGGGTCTTCAACGTACGCCCCCGCAAAACCGGCATCGGCCGCAACCCCCGCACCGGAGCCGAGGTAAATATCGCTCCCGGCAAGGCCGTCCGCTTCAAGCCCGGCAAGGAGCTTCATATCCTCGACGACCAGAAGCCGCTCGCGGCGGAAAAGCCCGCCGAGCACGTGTAACTCAACCCCATCGTCGCTGGTCACCGAACCGGATGGCTGACCTTGTCCGGCGTCGGACGCGGAGAAAAGTGCTGGCCCGCGGCCCCATCTTCCTATTGACATTCGATACGAGCACGGGCATTCTCATATCGAAAGCCGATAGGAGCGCCATGCCCGCAAAGCAAGCGAATCTTCTCCAGGGAACGCTCGACCTGCTTATCCTCAAAGCGCTCGCAACCGGAGAGCTGCACGGCCTCGGTATCTCGCGACGCATCGAGCAGATTACGCGCGGGACCTTCGTCGTAAAGCCGGGATCGCTGTTCCCCGCTCTTCATCGCCTTGAGGAAGCCGGCTGGCTCAGCGGCTTCTGGGGCGACTCGGAAAACCACCGGCGCGCGAAATATTACCGCCTGACCAAAGCGGGTGGAGGCCAACTCGAACGCGAAACCGAGGAGTGGACGCGCGTTGCCAGCGCCATGACCCATGCCCTTAAGGCCACCTAGATACGAAGATCGATACGAGGATCGGAGGCGAACCATGCGAGTCCTGAGCCAATCCCGCAGTGCCTTGCGCAACATCTTTCGCAAGCGTCAAGCCGAGACGCAGCTTGACGATGAGCTTCGCGCCTATGTCGACCTCGTCACCGATGAGAAGATCGCCGCTGGCATGCCCACGACAGAAGCCCGCCGCAAGGCGCTGATCGAAATCGGCGGCGTCGAGCAGGTAAAGCAGGCAGTTCGCGACCGCCGCGCCGGATTTCGCATCGAGCTCCTCTGGCAGGACCTGCGTTATGGGGTGCGCCAGTTGCGCCGAAATCCCGGGTTCACTGCGACAGTGCTCATCACTCTCGCCTTTTCCATCGGAGCGAATACCGCCATCTTCTCCATCGTGAATGCGCTCATGCTCCGGAGCCTTCCCTATCATCATCCCGAGCGCCTGGGCGTGATTTTCACGCAGATCAGGGGACCCGTGACTTCCGACGAGCGCCACCACGTCAATGGGGAGCAGTGGGAGCTTCTGCGGGATGACGTCCCCGCCCTGCTTTCGGCCGTGACAGGATCGCGGCCCTCGGGCGTAAACCTTCATGCCGGGTCTTATGTCGGATACGTCCGTCAGGGCCGCGTCTCCCGGAATTACCTCGATGTGCTTTCGATCCAGCCGTTGCTCGGGCGCAATTTCTCCGATCTCGAAGACCGGCCCCACGGACCGAAGACGGCCATCCTGAGCTATGGGCTCTGGCGGGGCGACTTCGGGGCAGACCGCGACATTGTCGGCAAGCCCATTCTGCTTAAGGGCGAGCCTTACACCGTCATCGGAGTATTGCCCGAAGGCGCCGCGACTCCCATGGACGCCGAAGTCTACACCGCGCTGCAGCCCACCCAGGACGGCGAGGGCGGCGGCACGAACTACGAGCTGATCGTGCGCCTGCGCGACGGCGCGACATGGCAGCAGGCTGACGCCCAGGTGAATCGCGCCTGGCTATCCCGCAAAGGCCGTTACGAGCTTGGCGAAAATCCGGGCGCGCATGTGAGCTATTACACCGTGCCGCTGCAGCAGGGCCAGGCCGCGCCGCTGCGTCCGCAGGTAATGGCGTTGATGCTGGCGGCAGGGTTCATTCTGCTCATCGCCTGCGCAAATCTCGCCGGGCTCACGCTGGTACGCATGCTGCGGCGCACCCCGGAAGTCGCCACCCGTCTGGCCCTCGGAGCTTCGCACTGGCAGGTGCAAAGGCAAATGTGGCTTGAGAATCTGCTGCTTGCCGTGCTCGGCGGAGCGGCGGGCGTGGCTGTCGGTTTCATCGCCCTTCGGGGATTGCTCAGGCTGCTCCCGGAATACTTCCTGCCGGTTTCAGGCGTTGGGCTTGACGGGCGCGTGCTCGCCTTCACCCTGATCGTTTCCCTGCTCACCAGCGTGCTCTTCGGCATGCTGCCCGCGTTTGCCACGCGGAGGCTCGACCTGCGCTCCGCCATCGGCACGCGCACTTCGACCGGCACTGAGCATCTCGGTTTGCGGCAGGCGCTCATCGCCGGCGAAGTCGCTCTCACGATTGTTCTGCTTGCCGCCTCCGGCCTGCTCATCCGCACCCTGATCCACCTGCAGACCCTGCCCGCAGGGTTCAACCCCTCCGGCGTGATGACTGCGCGGGTATCGCTTGACGACGCGCGCTATCGCGACGCGGCGGCATTCCGGAAACTTCTCCAAGAGAGCATCGCAGCCATGCGCCGTATCCCCGGCGTCCAGAATGCCGCAGTAGGCCTGAGCTTGCCTTATGAGCGCGCCTTGAACGAGGGAGGAATCACCATCAGTGACGGCAAGGAGACCGGCCAGGGTGTCGTCGTCGACGCCGTTTACGTTTCGCCGGCTTATTTCTCCACCCTGCAGATCCCGCTCCTCGACGGCCGCGCTTTTACCGATGCCGACGGACCGAATACGCAGCACGTCGCCATTGTGAATCGCACTTTCGCCCGGAAATTCTTCCGTGGCGCGAATCCGATCGGCCGCCATCTCGACAAGGGCATGGTGATAGTCGGCGTCGTCGAAGACGTCCAGCTAGTCTCCGGCCTTAACCCGGTTGCGCCTCTCCAGAGCGAAGAGACGCTGTATCTCCCAGCCACGCAGATTGAGGGCAGTATGCTCTCGATGGTCCACGTCTGGTTCCAGCCAAGCTGGATCGTCCGCACCGCCCACCCCGTCGGAGGGCTCACAGCGCAAATGCAGCGCGCGCTGGCCGGCGTCGATCCCGACCTGCCCTTTTCAGGCTTCTACAGCATGAGTGACGTGCTGGCGAAGAGCGTGGCGACGCAGCGCATTGAAGTGGCGCTTCTCGGCGCGATGGCCGCCCTTGCCCTGTTGCTCAGCGCCGTCGGAATCTTCGCACTCGTCGCCAACGTCGTCGCACAAAAGACTCGCGAGATCGGGATTCGCATTGCACTTGGCTCCTCGGTCCGTCAGGCAATGGTCCAGATCGGAGCACCGGGCGTGCGGGCCGTCGCCACCGGTCTCATACTCGGGCTGGTTCTCTGCGCGATTGCTCTCAGAGCGATGCGCAGCGTGCTTTATGGCATCGCCGTCTATGACCCGGCGACCATCGTTGGCGTCACCCTGCTGCTGATATTTGTAGCCGTGATAGCGACGATTATTCCTACACTGCGCATCGCCGGAATCGACCCCGCGCAGACACTGCGAGAAGAGTAGGGCAGGCGACTGTTCCGGACAAAGCCGCGCAAAGACTCGGATCGCCATGCATTCGGAAAAGAGTCGTAATATCATATGTGATATGATGCGTTTGGTCCTGGACACCAACGTGCTCGTCGCGGCGTCGCGAAGTCGACTCGGTGCTTCCTTCCAATTGCTCGAAGCATGGCAGGACAATCGTTTTACCGCAGTTGCATCGGTACCGCTGTTCCTGGAGTACGAGGCTGTGCTTAAAAGGCCCGAACATCTCCGAGTTTCGGGATTCGCATTGCCCGAAATAGACGTTTTACTCGCCCAGTGGGCCGTCTGGATCGAGCCAGTGACCTTGCATTACCTGTGGAGGCCGCAATTGACGGATGCGAAGGACGAACTCGTGCTGGAAACGGCTGCAAATGGACGAGCGGACGCGATCGTTACTTTCAACGCAACCCATTTCCTGAAAGCTGCCGCGGCCTTCGACCTTAAGGTCTGGTCCCCGGCTGATGTTTTGAAGCGGTTGAGGATAATGAAATGAGCAATTACGCCCTGCGCCTGCCGGAATCGCTGATGAAAGCGGCCCGGCGCCTGGCAAAGAAAGAAAAAACCAGCATGAATCAGCTATTCGCTATCGCGATAGCCGAAAAAGTCTCCGCCATCGAAACTGAGAAGTATTTTAAGGATCGTGGACGGAAGGCTGATTTGAAGGCTTATCGCCGTGTCCTGGCGAAGATTCCGGCCCATAAGCCTTTGCCGGGCGATGAACTTCCCCGGCGGGCGGATTAGTGTGTATGGCGGCGCCTGATAGCCTGCTCCTATAACTGCCTGGCCAGCACCAGCGTGATGTCGTCCGGCTGCTCCTGCCCGCCGATCCAGGTGCGCAGAGACTGCATCACCTGCTCGGAGATCGCCTCAAGCGGCAGGTGGCGGTGGCGGCGCACGACCTCCACCATGCGTTCTTCGCCAAACTCGCCGAACTCGTTCTCCGGCTCCGTAACGCCATCACTGTAGGCGATCAGAATGTCGCCCGGATTCAACTGCTCGGTTCCCTGCTCGTAACTCATGTTGTCGATCAAGCCGACCACGGTGCCTCCGCAATCAAGCCGCGTGATCGTATCGTTGGCGCGCAGCAGCAGCGGAGGCAGGTGACCGCCCGTCGAGTAGACCAGCCGCCTCTGGATACCCTCATAATGGGCCAGGAACAGCGTCGCGTATTTTTCCGGCTGCGTGCTGCGGTAGAGATGCCGGTTCAGCAGCGCGAGAATCTTTCCCGGCTCCTCAAACAGCTCGCCGCACTCAATCTCTTCTTCTCCGCGCCGGAAGTCGCCAGCCGTGGCCATAGCACGCATGCCGTCGCTGACCAGTTCCATGCCGGCGAACCGGTATGCACGCACCGCCGAGTGCAGCGTCGCCATCAACAAAGCTGCCGAAATACCCTTGCCGCTTATGTCGCCCAACGCCAGGCCCAGCCCCGTCTGCCCGAAGACCAGAAAGTCGTAGTAGTCGCCGCTGACGGTGCGCGCCGGGTAACACGCCCCATGCAGTTCCAGCATGGGCAGCGAGACATTCGCCAATGGGAACAGATTTGCCTGCACCTCCTGCGCGATCTCCAGCTCGTTCTGCAGGCGCTCCTTCTCGCGCTGCTCCTCGAGCAGCCGCTCCAGCGATGCCGCCATGTTGTTGAATGACATACTCAGCGCGGCCAGCTGGTCGTTGCGGGTCACCTTGATGCGGTGCGTCAGATCGCCCCGGTCGATCGCCGTGGTCGCCTCATACAGATCGCGGATCGACTGGGTGATGGTCCGGTTGAGCCGCACTGCCATGATGAACGCCACCAGTTCCAGAACGCCGAAGAGGATTGCAATTGCGATGAGCATCTCCTGCACCACCGCCGCAATCTTGAGGGATGTGATGAAGAGGCGCTGATAAAGCAGTGATGGCCGCGAGGTGACATGCGTAAACGTGGTATGCGGCTTTCCGGTGACCCAGTCAACGGTCTCGAGCGGAGCGTAGAAGGTGACCGGAACGTCATAGAAGTGCTGCGCATCCGGAAGCGATCCGCCGCGCACCGACCGGCGGCGCGCTTCCTCAGCGGTAATATCGCGTCCATTGACTGTCACAGTGGGCCCCACCGGTTTGGTGGACACCGTGACCCTCTGATTCGAGCCGCCTTCCTTCGATTGGTCCGTGTCCTCTTCGATATCCACATCGGGAACGATCGTCACCGTTCCCAGCCCACGCGCTATCTGGCCAACGTTCTCCTTGCCCAGCGGCAGGCTGGTAATGGTGGTCACCTTGCGCCCGTAGCTCTTGTGCGAGTCGATGGCCCGCAGATAAAGCTCGCCGCTATCGATTACCACGCCGCTGAAGTGGTCTCCTGCCCACCCGGGCGGGCTGGAAATAGTCGTCGAGTTCAGCGCGGCCGGAACCAGCGAGAGCGGCTTTCCATCGGCGAAGGCAGCCACCTGCATGGCTACATGCTCATGGTCCGTCGAGTTTTCGGCGGCTTCCGGCAGTTGCACATCGTGCGCCTTCGGATCCACATCCACCGCGTGCGCCAGGTGCAGGTCGAAGGCGCGATTGGTCGAGGCGATGTGGGCCAGTTCGGCATTGATTTCGGCCGACGCCGCGAAAATCGCGAACTGGCCCGAGAACACATAGAGCAGAATCGCCGCGAGCGCCACGAACAGCACCACCGGCGTGAGCGCCATCAGCACATAAGTCACGATGAGCCGGTTGCTCACCCTCCACAGCAGCCGGCCGTAGACGTATCTCCACGCGAGCGGAATGCAGAGCACGATCAGCACGAAAAGCGTTAATGCGCTGATTCCCGCGAAAAATGCCCCCGCCTGTCCGGGCAAGGCACGCCCGGCCCACAGCACGACATAGAAAATCAGCAGCCAGAATGCCAGCCGATGGATCCTCCCCTGTGGTGGATCCCGGCGCAGCCGCCGAAACAATCTGATTTCGAAATTGCGCAGCCGTCCCATGTGTATCCGTTGAGTTTAGCGGAGATACGGTAGAGCTGACAGACTGCAGTTCACGCCTGTGACCGGCGCTCTGAGCTCTGCGCCCTCGCTTCTTCCACATCGGCTTCGTGCGTCAGCCACAGAGCGTACCGAGAGGCCGACATATGCGCTCCCGCCAGCAGAATCAGCCCCGTAAGAAACGCCCAGATCATCAGGCTCACGGAGACCGAGAACGGTCCATACGCCGACTGGAGATCAAGCCACGGCAGCGCGAAAACATAGATGACCTTGGCCGCCTCCCATAACAGTCCAGTAATGATCGCCGTCGGGAGCACTGCCGCAACGGGCAGCTTGCGGTTCGGCAGTATCCAGTAAATAAGAAAGAATATTCCGATGCTGAAAATGGCCGCGGAGACCTGCAGCACAGCATGCGCCAGCAGGCCGAAAACAAAATTCTGCGTCTTGCCGAAAAACAGAAAGGACAGCGCGCGGGTCTGCGCCGCCGTAAACGCTATCGAGACCAGCGCGAGCAGCCCGGCGGAGAAAGCCAGTCCAAGCGCGACGATCTGGTTCATGATGTACGACCTGTTTTTCGTTACTCCCCACACCCGGTTCAACGCGATCTCAAGCGGCAGAAACACTCCCGTCGTCGAGATGAACAGCGTGACCATCGAAATAATCTGAACTTTGCGCTGCGCATGGGCCAGAATGCCCATGTTCTTCACAACGAAATCCTGATGCGCGGGCAGGAAATAGCGCAGCATGTCGCCGAGCACGCTTTCCATGGAGGCCGAGTGAAACACCCGCCGCTCTATCGTCCACATAATCAGAATGAACGGGAACAATGACAGAATGGCGTTTGCCGCGACGCTGAAGGCATAGGTGTGCACTTCACTCTGGCTTAGATACCGCGCCAGCGAAACCAGATTCGGCCACCATCCCCCGCGGGGAGGCCGCCTCGCATGCGATTCGGCAACAGCGTCCGGCGTTGCAGCCGGCTTAAGTGTAATCATAGGCGCCTGATTCGATGCTACAGGATCGACGACGGTCCATGTCGTGAGCTCGATCACCTCATCCCGTCACAGAAATGCGCTTCTGTAGCATGTTTTTATGTGTGGCCGCTACCAGCGTCGATCCGACAAGCAGGGCATTGCCGAGGCATTTGCGCTGGGGCACATTGAAGGACTGGCAATCGAGCTCGCTCCGGACTACAACGTGGCGCCGCAGACGCTGCAGCCTGTCATCGTGTGGGACGACGACCTCGGCATGCGCAGTCTTCAGATGATGTTCTGGCGCTTTCTACCGCCGTTCGTCGGTGACCCGAAAAAATTCCGGCTCGACACCATCAATGCCAAAGGCGAGACCCTGCTTGACAGCAAAATCTGGCGTGAGGCCTTCCTGCGAAACCGCTGCCTCGTTCCCGTCGATTCCTTTGTCGAGTGGAAGCGCATTGGCCCGAAAACGAAGCTGCCCTGGCTCTTCAGCATGAAAGACGATTCCCCGTTCGCGCTGGGCGGCGTGTGGCGCCACTGGCGGTCTCCCGACCGGAAACACAACATGGACACCTTCGCTATCATCACCACTGAGCCGAACGAGCTTGTAGTGGAGAAGACCGGGCACGACCGAATGCCGGTGATCGTCGCGCGCGCCAACTATCAGCGATGGCTCGAGCCGGGCAGCGAAGACCAGCCGCCCATCGACCTCATCCGCCCCTTCGATTCCGAAAAGATGAAGGCATGGCGAGTCGATCCTCGCATTAACAACGTGCGAAACAACGAACCCGCGCTGCTCGATCCGGTCCCGGATTCAAACGCAGGCGGTGAAGATGGCCCCCCGGACCAGGAGAAATTGTTCTAGTCTCAGCTACGCCGCCGTGCCACCTCTTCGTACAGCGCAGCGTATTCAGCCGCCGGCTTGTGCCAGGAAAAATCCTTCGCCATGCCGTTCAGCATGAGCGCTCGCCACGCGTCTTTGTCCTTGTGGAAAAGGTCGAGCGCGCGCTCAATTGCCGCCAGCAGGTCCGCTGGATTGTATCCGTAGAATTTGAAGCCGGTCCCCGTGCTCGTCTCCGGATTCCATTCCTCCACGCTGTCGTCCAGGCCTCCGGTAGCGCGCACCACCGGAACCGTGCCGTACCTGAGGCTATACATCTGGTTCAGTCCGCTCGGCTCGTAGCGCGACGGCATGAGGAAAAGGTCCGATCCGGCCTCGACCTTATGCGCGAGCACTTCATCGTACGCTACGCGGACCGAAGCCTTGCCAGGAAAACGATCCTGCAACGAGCGGAAGAGATGTTCGTAATATGGCTCGCCTGTGCCCAGCGCGACGAGATACACATCGTCGTTCAAGAGATTGTCGGCGATCTGCGCGATCATGTCGAAGCCCTTCATCGTCGCAAAACGCGAAACAATCCCGAGCACCGGCGTGGTGTCCGGAATGTGACTGGCTCCAAAGGCGTGCAGCAGGTCGCGCCGGCACTCGGCCTTGCCGGCCAGGTTCAGCGGCGTGTAATGCGCAGCGATGTTTTTGTCCGTCGCAGGGTCCCATTGGGAGTAGTCGACGCCGTTAAGGATGCCGTGCAGGTCCGCCGCGCGCTTGCGTAGAGCGCTGTCGAGCGCGTTACCGAACTCCGGAGTTTGGATCTCCTCGGCATACCTGCGACTCACCGTCGTAATGATGTCCGAATAGACGATGCCGCCCTTCAGAAAATTGAAGGTGTCGTACTGCTCGACCTTGTCCATGGTGAAGACGTCCCAGGGCAAGAGGAGGCGCTCGGTGGTCTGGGGCGGAAACCATCCCTGGTAGCCGGCGTTGTGAATGGTCAGCACGCATCCCGTGTTCCGCAGCGCCGGATCGAAGTAATACACCGTCTGCCGGTAGACAGCTACCATCGCGGCCTGCCAATCGTGGATGTGGAAGACATCGGGTATGCCGAGCTGCTTGGTTGCTTCCAGTGTGGAGCGGCAGAAAAGCCCGAAGCGCTCCCAGTTATCCAGATAATCGCCGGTCTGCGTTCCGTATAACGACTCACGGTCGAACAGTTCCGGGCAGTCGACGAAACAGTACTGCACGCCATCGCGCACGCCTCCGTCAAGAATCGCCACAAAGCGGTTGTAGTACTGGAAAGGAATCGTCAGGCTGCGGATCAGCGGGTTCTTTTCCGGCGCCTTCTGCCGCACCTGCGCGTAATACGGAATGTAGACCGTGACTTTATGGCCGAGCTTGACGATCTCCCTGGGCAGTGCGCCGACAACATCGGCAAGGCCTCCGGTCTTGACAAAAGGTACACACTCGGAGGCGGCGAAGACGATATGCATTGCGTTGGGTCTCCAGTCTTTGTCTATGATGCGGAGGAGCCAGGCGAGTCGCGCGAAACCAAAGGTGAGTCTATCGTTCCTTTCCCGCTGCCGCAATTCGAGGGAGACGCCACTGAAACACAAGCCAAAACTCGGGCAGAATTTCCTGGTCGATCCCGCGGCGTGCGTAGCAATCGCCGATGCGCTCGGCAATGTGAGCGCGCAAACCGTCGTCGAAATCGGACCCGGCCGCGGCGCAATCACCGAAATCCTTGCGCGTCGCGTAAAACGGCTCGTCGCCATCGAGCTCGATCGCGAGCTCGCTCCGCGGCTCAGGACACAGTTTGCGGAGACGCCTTCGGTCGAGATTATCGAGGCCGATGTGCTGACCGTGGATCTCGCATCCCTGCGCGAAGGCGAGGAAAAGCTCGCCGTTGTCGGCAACCTCCCCTACTACATCACCTCGGACATTCTGCTGCGCCTCTTCGAATTTCATGACGTGATCTCTCGCGCCGTCGTCATGATTCAGCGCGAAGTCGCCGACCGCGTCGCCGCTTCGCCCGGAACCCGCGACTACGGACTGCTCTCAGCCACAGCACAGCTCTACGCCCGGCTCGAGCGCGTGCTGACGCTGCCTCCTGAAGCATTTCTGCCCCCACCAGAAGTCCACTCAACTGTGCTGCGGCTCACCATGCGTCCACGCTTCGCAGAGTTCGGCGTTGACCCGGAACCTTTCATTGAATTCCTGAAGGCCGGCTTCGCGCAGAAGCGAAAGACGCTGGCGAAGAATCTTCGCGCCGCTGGGTATGACTCAGCTCGGCTCGCCGCCGCACTGCCCGCCGCCGCCATCTCTCCGCTGGCCCGCGCCGAAGAGATCGAGCTGGAACGAATGGCCGCGCTCTGGAAAAATCTCAGTCAGGAGAACTGACATGTCCGGCGATGTCGAATTGCTCAGACGCCTCTACGAACGCTTCAACGCCCGCGACATGGAGTCGCTGCTCGCCGCCATGTGCGAAAACGTCGTGTGGGCAAACGGAATGGAAGGCGGGCATATTCACGGACGCGACGGCGTGCGCGATTACTGGACACGCCAGTGGGCGATGCTCGATCCCCACGTCGAGCCGAAGGGATTCAAACCGGGCCCGGATGGCGAAATCATCGTCGATGTCCACCAGGTAGTCCACGATCTCGACGGCAAACTGCTCGTTGACCAGATGGCCGTGCACATCTTTCGGTTTGAGGACGGTCTGATTCGGCGCTTCGACATCGCCGGGGCGTGATCTTCCATACGTGGCTTGCTCCTTTCTTTCTAACTCTCTCCGTGATACCTCTAGTGTCGTCTGCTTCCCTGTCGTGCTTCGGGAGCCCACATGAGCATCCTCAGACCTGCCGCGCTGCTCGTCTTATTCGTCGCACACAGCCTCTCCGCTCAGGACCGCTCCTACGGACGCTCCGTCGTCGCAACGCAGTATGGCATGGTGGCCACCAGTCAGGTTTCGGCATCGCAGGCCGGAGCGCTGATACTCGAGCGCGGCGGGTCGGCCATCGACGCCGGCATCGCAGCAAACGCCGTCCTTAACGTCACGGAGCCGACGTCGAACGGCATGGGAGGCGATCTCTTCGCCATCTACTGGGAGGCAAAGACGGGCAAGCTCTATGGGCTGAACGCCAGCGGCTGGGCGCCCAAAACTCTGACCATCGATCATCTCCGCGCCAAAGGCATCACTGAAATGCCCCAGTCCGGCATCGATTCCGTCACCGTCCCCGGTGCCGTCGATGGATGGGCCAAGCTGCACGACCGCTGGGGCAAGCTGCCTTGGCGCGACCTCTTCCAGCCCGCCATCTTTTATGCAGACCGTGGATTCCCTATAGCAGAGATCATCCACGCATGGTGGGAGGGCGACCACGACGGCCTTCTGACCAATCCTGAAAGCACCCGTGTATTCCTGCCCGGCGGCAAAGTTCCCGAAACCGGTGAGATCTTCCGCAATCCCGACGTGGCCCACGCACTCACTCTTGTTGCCAATCAGGGTGAATCCGCGTTCTACAAGGGAGAAATCGCTCAGGCAATTCTCAAAACCTCGCAGGAACTCGGTGGAGCGATGACCGCCGACGACCTTGGCTCTTATTCCGCCGAATGGGTCGAGCCCATCTCGACGAAATACCGCGACTGGACCGTCTACGAGTTGCCGCCCAACGGAGACGGCATCGCCGCGCTTGAAATGCTGAACATCATGGAGCGGTTCAAACCCGATCCCTCTGGCCCGCACAGCCCGGGCGAGATCCACACCCGCATCGAAGCCATGAAGCTGGCCTACGCCGACGTGAAGAAATATGACGGCGATCCGCGCTTCAGCAAGGTTCCCGTCGAGCCCATGTTGAGCAAAGAGCATGCCGCACAGCGTGCCAAACTGATTACCGAGCGGGCGCAGTGCGCGCCGCAGCCGTCGCAATTTCCCGAACTGGCAGCGGCCAAAGGCAAAGACACGATCTACATGTCCGCGATTGACAAAGACGGGAACATCGTCTCGCTCAT
>JAFAMZ010000186.1 GCA_019232935.1 Silvibacterium sp. | reverse complement strand
CGCAGCCTTGGCCCTCATCAGAAAGCGCCCGCGGCCCGTCTTGTAGGCCTGCGCGATACCGCCCCGTCCGTAGATGAAGCCACCTGTCGGGAAATCCGGCCCTTGCACGTGCTTCAGCACTTCCGCCAGACCGGCGTGCGGATTGTTCACCATTTCAATAGTCGCGTTCACAACTTCCGTCAGGTTATGCGGCGGAATGTTGGTCGCCATGCCCACTGCAATACCATTGGACCCGTTGATGATCAGGTTCGGGATCTTCGTCGGCAGAACCACCGGCTCATTGGTGCTTTCATCGAAGTTGGGAACCATGTCCACGGTTTCCATTTCGATGTCGGCCATCATCTCGCCGGCAATCTTCATCATTCGGCACTCGGTGTACCGGTAGGCCGCGGGAGGATCGCCGTCCACCGAACCGAAGTTCCCCTGCCCATCCACCAGCGGATACCTGAGCGACCACGGCTGCGCCATACGCACCAGTGCGTCGTAAACCGCGCTGTCCCCGTGCGGATGGTACTTCTTCAAACACTCGCCCACCACGCCTGCGCACTTTGAATAGCGCTTGTTGTACTGCATGCCTTCGCGGTCCATCGCCACAAGGATGCGCCGGTGCACAGGCTTGAGGCCGTCGCGCACGTCGGGGAGAGCGCGACCAATGATGACCGACATCGAATAATCGAGATACGACTTGCGCATCTCATCTTCGATATTGATTGGGACTATGCTGGCGGCGCCCGTCGGGTCGCCCTTGCCGTCACTGCCGTTTGGACCGAGGGGAAGCTGGGGATTCTGATCGTCTGCCATAAGATTTCTGGGCCGTCGCACAAGCCATCAGCCGGAGGTTCCCGGCGTTCGCGACAGGAGGAGCTCACTCAGCCTGTGATTGGACCTAAATCTATGATACTGCTTTAGTTAGTACACCGCAACGCATCTTCGCCCTATGGATTCAGCACTTTGCAGGGGTCATCAAAAGAGGCACGGCCAAATTCCTGCGAACACAGTCCAAAACGGCTCGGGAACCGTGGCCTGGACCCCTCCAAAGAGCCCTCTCTCCGGCGCGCATGGCCTTACCCGATGCAACATTTACACTGGCTTAGAACCACCCGAAGACAATCCCACCTGAACGATGCCGCCAAGCAAACACCGCCTGCGCAAATTCCGCTTTAACCGCCCGCAACAGATAGCCGCAGTTCTTCTCCTGGCGCTGCTCGTGCAGTGCCTGTGGGGCATCAGGCGCAAGACGCTTTCTGAAACCGATTATCAATACGCCCGCTGCGGGCGGGAGATGTGGGAGAAACCATCCCCGCTCGCCGGATACTTCACCAGTTGCGGTAACATCCACGACGGAACGCTGGCCTACCGCGCAGCCGGCCTGCCGCTCACGCTGGAACGCCTCGTCGCCGGCGAGGCCTCTACCACCTCTACCTGGGAGATGCGGCACGAAGTCAGCCACATCAGCCTGCTGCTGCGCCTGCCTTTCGTCTTCGCCGCGCTCATGCTGGGAGGATGTCTCTGGTGGGTTACCCGCCGACTTTATGGCGACACAGGCGGATACATCGCCCTCGCGCTCTACTGCTTTTCGCCGCCCATCATCACAGCCGCGGCATACCCGAACAACGAAATCTGGGCGGCTCTTGGCGTCTTCTCCGCCGTCTACACGGCGATCGGCGTATCGCATGCCATGCAGGGACCGCGGGAAAAGTGGCGTCCACGCATCGTGCTTCTGACCGTCATTCTGGGGGTCACGGCAGCCGCTCACGTCTCGGCCTTCGTGCTGGCGCTGCTCTTTATCATCGGATTCATGGCATATGTGGCAGAGGGCAAGCGCGCGTATCTGCCCACCCTGCTCATCGTGTGGGTCTTGGGCGCATTGCTTATTCTCTTCGCGTCCTACGCCTTCCGTCCGGACGCCTTCAGCTATGTCTTGCGCAGCGAGGCTGCCCGGCTCGGATTTTCGCTCGATCCAGCACAGGCGTTCTTCTCCAGTCTGCAAAATGCCGGAATTACGCTTGCCTCCGCCGGCGCGCTGGGTCTCTACTTTGCCATGCGGCGCTCGCGCTACTTCGGAAATACCGCGCCGCTCATTGTCGCCGTGCCGCTTTTCCTGCTGATCACTCCTGCCGTGCCGACCACTCCTTCGCTCTGGGCCGTGCCCTTTCTGCTGGCGTTTATCGGAGGAGTTTTCGCCGACGTGCTTGAGACCCCGCATCGCCGCTGGTTTCTCTGGATTACCGGCGGGCTGCTGGCGGCGCAGGCGGTGTTATCACTCACGAGCCTGCCGCTGCTGGTGCGATAGCTGAGCTTTCAGAAGCGGACTACCGGCCCGGTCTGGAGATTCCAATTCTCATTGGTCGCGTAGATGTCAGGCGAGATGTAGAACAGGGAGGGCGGTGTGTCACGTCCCGGATACCGGTCGTAATAATCCGTTTTGTATCGTATTGCTGTCATGCCGAATGCGCCGCGCAATAGAAGATGGCGCGAGATTGCGTAGTCTCCGTTGATCGAAAGGCTGGTGACAAAATGTGTAATTCGGCCGGTCTCGGGCGTGGGGGTTGCTGGCGGAATAATGACCGGGCCAGTAACGCCCGGGTAGTGAATTCCCGTCGGGCTCGTAAGGTAGGCATGGTCATAACTGACGAAGCCCGGACGAAGCGCTATTTTCAGCGCGTAGTGCGGCGTCTGAAGACCGGTGCGGAAGCCGAAGGTGCCGCTGATAATGCTGCCCCCTGCCCGATCTGAAGGCAATGGGCTGGCCTCCGGTTGATAGCTCAGGTCCGAATCGAAGTCGAGCCAGCTCTTGAAGCGATAGGAAAAACCCACGCCAGTACCTGTGGTCCATTTCCGGCAGGGTGCGCATTGCGATGTATTGATTGGAAGCGATAAGCCATTGAAGTGGGGAAATACCTCAAAGCGCGGCAATTGTCGCACGAGTATTTCCCGTTCGCTGATGAAATGAACCGGAACCTGATTCCTCGTGTCGGGATGTTCATAGTCCCTGTACCAGGGCTTCTTGAGGCGCATGGCATTTGCCGCGGACCGGCACGGGTTGAGACCGCCCCGCAGTATCTTGGGTGCGACCCGGCCAGGATGTGCGTCCTCAATAGGGCCGGTGATGTAGCGATCTATGGTGTCTTCCCCTATCACCCAGACCGTCCCGATTACTGGCGTTGTGATGAACTTCACCCATCCCGTGTTGTTCGTGTATTTGGAAACGCCTGGTATGTAGGGAGGGCAGGTGCCAATGTGGCAACCGGGGGTATATGTGTAGCCGCCTTCACTGCCCAGCGCGGTTTCCCCCAACGGTCCGACCTTCTCATCGGTACTGAAGACGGTGGCCCACATCATTCCCTTGAAGCGGCTCAGCCAGTAGGCGCGAGTATTGCTCAATCGCAGATAGCGGTCGTGAGGATCGTTCTGGATCTCGATATATGACGTGACTGCGCCCTGAATCGGGTGTCCGATATAGGCAACCAGAAAATCATCGCCGTCGCTCCAGCGGCCCATATTCCATTGATGTAAGGAAGCGATGTAATCATGCCAAAAGGGCTTATCCGCCGTGAGTTCCCGAAAATACGGGTCGGAAAACAGACGTGCCGTCTGTTCGATTCCAAAGAACCAGAAAGACTGCAACAGCAGTCCTCTCCAGTGATAATGCTCCTCTCTCTCCGGAGTAGCCGACGCCTCCTTAGCGTCTTCTATTTTCTGGGCCAGCCTGATCGCGAGCGGCGTGACATCAATTTGACCCGCTGCGGAGGGAATGCTGCCTTGATTCGCTGCTGGGTCAATGGGAACCCTCACGGGAAAAAGCGTGGCAGCTGCATTATCAGACGAGACAGACGACGCCCACTTTATGCGACGGATCGAATCGAGACCTGTGTTGAATACAGGTGCGTTCGGTCTGCTCGTAACTTCGGAGTCGTCCTCAATCTGCCTTGCATCTGGCAAATCCGGCTCGGACTGCGCCGTTGCAAACGCAGGCAGAAGCGCAAGCGGCAGGCCCATGACTACGCACAGCAGCAATTGCAGCGCGGGTCGCAACGTTGATTCGCTCCGGCCAGCCAATGGAATCACGATTTACTCATGGCCGATGAGAATATTTGTCAAAAAACACATGAGAATGAGGATGATCGACGAAAGGTTGCCTCTACCTGCCCCGCCCGGTAGACTCCGAATAAAATGCCTCCTCGCAAGGATGATCCGGAACGGCTGGTAAGCGCCGTGCGCTCCGAAGACGAAAGCTCCTTTGAGCTGAAGCTGCGGCCCCGACAGCTGCATGAATTCATCGGCCAGCAGAAAGCCAAAGAGCAACTCAGCATCGCACTCGAAGCCGCACGCACGCGCGGCGAGGCGATGGATCATGTGCTCCTCTTCGGCCCTCCGGGGCTCGGCAAGACGACGCTGGCAACCATCATCGCCAACGAGCTGAACGTCGGCTTCCAGCAGACCTCCGGCCCGGCGTTGCAGATCCAGGGCGACCTCACCGCAATCCTCACCAACGTCCGCGAGCGTCAGGTTCTATTTCTCGACGAAATCCATCGCCTGCAGCCCGTCCTCGAGGAGAAACTCTACACGGCCCTCGAAGACTATAAGCTCGACATCATCATCGGCCAGGGTCCCGCCGCGCGCACCCACGTCATGGACATCAAGCCCTTCACCTTCGTCGCCGCAACCACGCGCCCGGGACTGCTCTCCTCGCCGCTGCGCTCGCGCTTCGGCATCCTGCTCCGATTGGAGTTCTACTCCGACGACGATCTCCGCTTCGTGGTCGAGCGCTCGGCGGAAGTCCTCGGCATTCCCATCGACCCTGAAGGCGCGGTCGAGATCGCGATGCGCTCGCGCGGTACTCCACGCATCGCCAACCGCCTGCTGCGCCGCGTCCGCGATTATGCACAGGTGCGGGGCTCGGGCATTATCGACCGTGCCACTGCCGAGCAGGCCCTAAAGATGCTGGAAGTCGACGCTCACGGCTTCGATGAGCTTGACCGGCGGCTGCTGCTGACCATCATCGAGAAATACGACGGCGGCCCGGTCGGCCTGAACACACTCGCCGCATCGCTGGCCGAGGAAGAAGACGCTCTCGAAGAGGTTTATGAGCCATTCCTGATTCAGCGTGGCTTCCTTGATCGCACCCCACGCGGGCGTATGGCGACTCGGCTCGCGTACGAGCATCTGGGCGTGCCCCTGCCGCGCCGCGGCCTGCTGTTTTAGGCTTTAAGAAGAATAGGAGAAACTATGGCCCGCACCGAATCCGCCATGCTCGCGCTCGGCACCTCCGCACCGGATTTCGCTCTGGCGGACGTGGTCACAGGAAATCAGGTCACCGCCCAGACGGCGGCCGACGCCAAGGGACTGCTGGTCCTGTTCATATGCCGTCACTGCCCCTTCGTCAAGCATCTTGAAACGGCACTGGCGCAGCTTGGCCGCGATTACGCCGGCAAGGGCGTCGGCATCGCCGCCATCAGCAGCAACGATGCCGAGAATTATCCGGACGATGCGCCTCGAAGCCTCGCCGAGCAGGCCCGTCGACTCGGCTTTACATTTCCTTACCTTTATGACGAAACGCAGGACATAGCCCGCGCCTACGATGCCACCTGTACTCCCGACTTCTTTCTCTTCGACGGCGGACTGAAGCTGGTCTACCGCGGCCAGTTCGACGACAGCCGTCCAGGAAACGGACTCCCGGTCACAGGCAAGGACCTGCGCGCCGCAATGGACGCGCTGCTGGCGGGCAAACCGATCAGCTCGGATCAGCGCCCGAGCATCGGCTGCAACATCAAATGGAAGTAGCGCCTCCTCGAGCAGGAAGCTTTCACACTACCTTTTCGATACGCCGGTCCGGCACGAACCAGATCAGTGCGTTCACCACGTACAGTGCGATCGAAATGCGGGGCTGGTAATAGGCCAGCGGAATAGCCAGGGCATAGATTGCCAGCGAGATGAAGCCCTTTTGATCGCCGCCTCCAACTGCACGGGCCAGCTTGGAATCCTCGCCATTGACCCGAACGATCGCTTTTTCGAGCAGCAGGTAACTGATCGCAGACAAGACCAGCACAGCGCCGTACGAGGCGGTCGGCGCGGCGGCAAAATGCGTCTCATCCATCCACCGGATGGTAAACGGCATCAGCGATATCCAGAAAAGCAGCAGCAGGTTCGACCAGAGGACCCATCCGTCTACACGTTCCGTCGCCTGCAGCATGTGGTGGTGATTGTTCCAGAAGATGCCCACGTTGACATAACTCAGCGCGTAGGCCAGCAAAATGGGAATACCCGATCTCAGGCATGCCAGGTCGGATCCCTGCGGCACCTTGATTTCGAGCACCATGATGGTGATGATGATGGCGATCACGCCATCCGTGAATGCTTCAAGCCGTCCCTTGTCCATGCCGCCTCCGGAGCGTTGACGGCATTTTCCGAAAATGCGGTGCGGTTTGGAAAGCCCGGCTCTTCTAAATCGAAAGAGACTTCAGATATTCGCGGAAAGGCGGCCCGAAATCCGGCCGCTTGAGCGCAAAGTCTACGGTCGCCTTCAGCATTCCCAATTTGTCACCCGCATCGTGACGAATTCCATCGAATGTTAATCCGTAGACCTTCTCGGTCTTAAGCAGTCCCTTGATGGCATCGGTAAGCTGGAGCTCGCCGCCGGCTCCCGGAGTGATCTTCTCGAGCAGATCGAAGATTGCAGGCGTGAGGATATAGCGGCCAATGATCGCATTCTTCGAGGGCGCTTCCTCGAACTTCGGCTTCTCCACCATGCCTCGCGCCTCGATCACTTTTGGATTACCCGGCAAAGCATTGCCGTCGAGTACCCCGTAGGCCGAAATCGCCGGGCCTTCGATGACCATGGTGGCGAGAATCGAGCCCTGCACCTGGTCGAAGGTATCGATCATCTGCTTCAGGCACGGAACAGGTGCATCGATCACATCATCTGGCAAAATCACTGCGAAAGGCTCATTACCCACCAGGTCCTTCGCCATCAGCACGGCATGACCCAGTCCTTTGGCCTCCTTCTGCCGCACATACTTCAGGTCCACCATGTTCGAAACGTTCCGGCAAATCTGAAGCAGTTCCTTCTTGCCGCGCTTCTCAAGCGAAGCCTCCAACTCATAACTGATGTCGAAATGGTCCTCAATCGCCGACTTGCCGCGCGCGGTCACGATGATGATCTCTTCGCATCCTGACGCAAGCGCCTCTTCCACCCCGTACTGGATGATCGGTTTATCGACGAGGGCGAGCATTTCCTTGGGGATGGCCTTGGTCGCAGGAAGAAAGCGGGTTCCGAATCCCGCCGCGGGAAAGACCGCCTTACGTACCTTGGATTTCATTTGGATCCTTAGGATGTAATGATTGGGAGCAACTTCCTGGTTCAAGTCTGACAGAGGATCGTGCCGGAACAAAAATTCTTTCGTACCGCACGCTAGGATGCGCTAAAGCGTAGGCGAGTCGTCTCCCATGAGAGCGCGCCGGACGATTTTAATCGGAGCGCCGCCCTGGCGCATGAAATCGTCGTGAAACCGCTGCAAAGAAAACGCCGTACCCTGCTTCTTCCGGAGATCCTCACGCAGCTTCATAATTTCGAGTTTGCCAAGCGTGTAGTAAAGATACGTCGCATCGGAAGTTCCTCGCTTTGTTTCAACCGTCGCGACTGAGTGCGACTGGTACCCCTCCGAGACGAAAAATTCCACCGCCTGGTCGAAGCTCATCTGTCCGGTGTGCATCTTGATGCCCACAATGAATCGCGCATCGCGCAGCAGCGCATCCTGCAGTTGTCCCAGCCGGATCAGCTTTGCCTCGCGCGCGTCCTTCGCGCCCGTGCCAGGCTGCCCATAACCTTCGTCGAGCATCATCTGCTCGCAGTAGTGCGCCCAGCCTTCGACATTCGTGTTCGCATTTACGATCTTTCGCACCTGGCTCAGGTCGCCGTACTTCACCCATAGAAACTGGACGTAATGCCCCGGATACGCCTCGTGCACCGACGTGCTGATAATCGTTCCCTGATTGAAAGCGGTCATGTGCTCGGCAATGTGTTCTGCGGTCCAACCCTTCTCGGGCAGCGTGACGTTAAAGTATGCCGTCGTAGAATTTTTCTCGAATGGGCCTGGCGAGTCCATCGAAGCCTGGGTCGTAGCCCTCATGAATGGCGGAGTCTCCTCAAGGGTCGGTTGCACGTCAGATGGAATCGTGATGATCTGCTTATCGTGAATGAACCGGACCAGCCCGTCAAAAGTGTTGTGGAATGTCTGCAGAAGCTGGTCCGG
>JAFAMZ010000098.1 GCA_019232935.1 Silvibacterium sp. | reverse complement strand
GAGCTGGCTCGAATCACCACCTATGAGTTCTTTGAGAACGCCGAAAACGAGAACGCGTACACGCATGCCTGTGTTTAGAATACCTGCCGGTTAGACGGCGGAAACAGGCACAGGGCAACACTGTAGCATTCGCCCTCACCCCTCCTTCTGGCAACTATCGCTGCGGCACGCGTCCGAATCGGCGGTAGACTGCGGACGGAGGGTTCCATGGACGATCCCGCAGTATTGTCCGTAATCTCCGCTGAAGATGTCACGCCCGCCGGGCCGGTGACGCCTAAGGAGCGCATCCAGTCGATTGACGTCATGCGCGGAGTGGCGCTGCTGGGAATCCTGGCCATGAATATCCAGGACTTCGCGGCCGTCAGCGCGGCGTACTGGAATCCCACGGCATACGGCGACCTGCACGGATGGAACTATGCGGTCTGGTATCTCTGCGCCCTTTTCGCCGAATTGAAATTCATGTCGATCTTCTCCATGCTCTTCGGCGCCGGGATTTACCTGATGACCAGCCGCATCGAAGCCGCCGGCAGGAACCCCGGACCGATTCATTACCGGAGAATGGGATGGCTGGCCCTCTTCGGATGTCTGCACGGCTATCTGCTGTGGACAGGAGACATTCTGTTCACCTATGCGCTGGGCGGAATGTGCGCGTATCTCGGCCGCAAATGGCGGCCGAAAACCCTACTTATCTCGGGCCTGGTATTTACCGCGATCGCGACTGCAGTCTCAGTCGGAGCCTATGCCTCGTTGCCGTACTGGCCAAAAAAGAACGTCGACCAGATGCGGGACGACTTCTGGAAACCGTCACAGGCACGCATCGATCGCGAAATTGCGGTACACCGCGCCGGGTGGCTGGGCGAGGAAAAGGCGCGCGCGGCCGAAAATCTCGGCAATCAGATCCAGGGAAACATCTTTCTGGCATTCTGGCGCGCGTATGGACTCATGCTCGCAGGCATCGGGCTATTCAAGCTGGGCATGTTCAGCGCGAAAGCCCCGGCGCGCGTATATGTCTGGTTCATGGCGCTCGGCCTGCTGATCGGGATACCTGTCGTCGCCTTCGGCATCCATCAGGAATTCGTGCATCACTGGGAGATGCGGCAGGTCTTCTTCCTCGATTTCCAGTACAACTACTGGGCAAGCTTGCCGGTTTGCCTCTTCTGGATAGGATTGGTCATGCTCATCTGCCAGAAGGGATGGCTGCCCGCAGCGCGCCGGCGGCTGGGCGCAGTGGGACGCATGGCCTTTACCAATTACCTCACCCATACCATCGTCTGCACGTTTCTGTTCTATGGGTGGGGCCTGGGCTTATATGGCAAGCTTGATCATGTGCAGCAGTTCGGGATCGTGCTGGCCATCTGGGCTGCGCAACTGATCATTTCTCCCTGGTGGCTCGACCGCTTCCAGTTCGGCCCCTTCGAGTGGTTGTGGCGCTCGCTGACCTATTGGAAGCTGCAGCCGATGCGGAAGAGGGCTCCGGTGCCTGCTGTTCCCTCTCCTGCGGAGGCGTAGCAGCAAACAGGTCGTCTTCAGCCGGATACCAGAGGCGCTGGCCTTCTGCCCGCAGGAATGACGTAAGCTTGTGCGGCTCGCGGCGGCTGTGTCCCCCAGTCTCTCGTTTCCCGCCGTCGTGATAAATGTGCTCGACCGGGATGCGGCGAACCGTCAGGGCATCGGCAACCAGAGAACGATGGCAGCGCCACGGGACCGCCTCAGCACACATGATTACGGTCTGGTCGTGAGGCGTGGACTTAAGGAGATCGTCGATAGCTGAAGCGAACTCAGGCGTCTGCATATAGTCGGCATATCCTCGAAAGCTGGTGTTTCGCCAGCCAGTGTTGATGGAGTCTTTGCGCGGATGGCGCAAGCCTCCAAGATCGCGATGCCAGCGATACTCGAGTCCGGCGTCCGCCAGCGAGCGGGAGAGGTTTTCCTGCGCGAACTGCGGGTTGTGGCGTGATTTTGGAATTGTTCGAATGTCGGCCAGCATGCGCACGCCGTTCTCGCTCAGAATGGCAAGGAATGTCTCGATGGCCAGCGTGGAGTGACCGATGGTTAACATGAGGCGGCTCTCATGGGAACAGGGATCGGGAGTAGAAAAGCTGGTTCAAGGCCAGCGATAGAATACGGCCATGAGCACCATTCTCGAAATTCCGATACCGAAGGTGCAGAACACGCTGGTGATCGATCCGCCGCTCACGGATGACGAGTTCGAGCGGATGTGTATGACGACAGCCTCCGAGCAACCGAAGATAAGATGGAGCAGTGGATCGCCAACGGCGCACAGCTGGGATGGCTGATCGATCCGCGCAAGCGCCAGATACACATCTACGAGCCGGGAAAAGCACCGCGCAGGAAAGCGGCAAGAAGCTCGCGGGGAGCGGCCCGATAAATGGGTTTGTGCTTGATCTGGCTTCGGTGTGGGAGTGCTTTGAAGACAGCGATTAGCCGTTAGTCACGAGGGATTAGAAAACCAGAGGCCGCACGGATGGTTTCCCTGCGGCCATTTTCATATCACGCGCTCGCGTGCTCGAGAACTTCTTCCCTCACCTGCTCGTCTTTCTGCTCGTCGGCCTGTGTCTTCGGCAGGGCGACCTCGAGAACGTCTTCGATACGGCTGGCGTAGTGGATGTTGACGCCTTCGATCTGTTCCGGCATCAGGTCTTCCTCCACGTTTTGCCGGTTCTCCGCGGGCAGGATCACGTCCTTCACTCCCGCGCGCTTGGCAGCGAGGAACTTCTCCTTGATTCCGCCCACGGGCAGCACGTTTCCGCTCAGGGTGATTTCGCCGGTCATCGCCGTTAAAGGCCGGACAGACTTGTCCGTCATGAGCGATACCAGCACCGTGGCGATGGTCACTCCCGCCGATGGACCATCCTTGGGGATAGCTCCTGCCGGCACGTGGATATGGATATCGCTCTCGCTGGCGAAATCTTCAGGCAGGCCGAGAGCCTTCGCGTTGGAGCGGACCCAGGTCAGCGCCGCCTGCATCGATTCCTGCATCACCTCGCCGATCTGCCCTGTCACCTTGAAGCCGCCCTTGCCTTTCATGCGATTCGCTTCGACGAATAGAATGTCCCCTCCGGCGGGCGTCCAGGCCAGGCCCACAGCCACACCCGGGCGCTTGGTGCGCTCGGCGATCTCAGTATCGACCCGTACCTTGATCCCGCCCAGGAACTCCTGGATGACTTCGCGGTTGACTACCAGTTTTTCGGTCTGCCCCTCAGCGATGCGGCGCGCCTGCTTGCGGCAGACGGTCCCGATAAGCTGCTCCAGCTTGCGAACTCCCGCCTCGCGTGTGTAATGCCGCACGATATAAGAGATCGCTTCGCTCGGGAACTCTATGTCCTCGGGCTTGATACCGTTCTCCTTGATCTGTCGCGGGATCAGGTATCGGAACGCGATGTGCTGCTTTTCCTCTTCCGTGTAGCCCTGCAGCTCGATAATTTCCATGCGGTCGAGCAGCGGTGCAGGAATCGGATCGAGCTGGTTCGCAGTACAGATGAACAGCACCTTCGACAGATCGAACGGCTGGTCGAGATAGTTGTCGCGGAACGTGTTGTTCTGTTCCGGATCGAGAATTTCGAGCAGCGCCGACGACGGGTCGCCGCGGAAATCCCGGCCCAGCTTGTCCACCTCGTCGAGCATGAAGACCGGATCGTTCGCCCCGGCTCGGCGCAGGTTCTGAATGATCTGCCCGGGAAGCGCCCCGATATAAGTCCGCCGATGTCCCCGCAGCTCCGCCTCGTCGTGCATGCCACCCAGCGAAATGCGTCGGAACTCGCGGCTCAGAGAGCGCGCAATCGAGCGGCCCAGCGACGTCTTGCCCACGCCCGGAGGTCCCACAAAGCACAAAATCGGGCCTTTCATGTCCGGCTTGAGACGGCGCACCGCAAGATAGTCCAGGATACGGTCCTTCACCTTTTTGAGGTCGTAATGGTCCTCGTCGAGTATCTGCTTGGCCTTCGGAATATCGACTTCACTGCCCGAGGACTTCGACCACGGCAGCACGGCCAGCCATTCGATGTAGTTGCGCGTAAGCGAGTAGTCGGCGGCCATCGGCGACATGCGCTGCAGCCGGTTGAGCTCTTTGAGGGCCTCCTTTTTGGTTTCCTCCGGCATCCCGGCCGCTTCGATCTTCTCGCGCAGCTCCTCGATGTCCTTCTGACCCTCATCGACATCGCCAAGCTCTTTCTGGATGGCCTTCATCTGCTCGCGCAGGTAGTAATCCCGCTGCGACTGCTGGACCTGGTCCTGAACCTCGGACTGGATCTTGTTGCGGAGCTGCTGAACTTCCAACTCCTTGGCAAGGTGCTTGTTGATGCGCTCCAGACGGGCGGTGACGTCGGGAGTCTCCAGCAGCTCCTGCTTATCAGTCGTGGAGAGGAACGGCAGCGACGAGGCGATAAAATCCACCAGGCGGCCCGGCTCCTCGATGTTCATCGCGATTGTCTGCAACTCATCGGACAAAGTCGGCGAGGCAGACACAATCTGCTGGAATTCAGAGAGGACATTGCGCTGCAGCGCTTCGACCTCCGGGCCTTTCTGTGGCGGAATCTCCGCAATCGGCTCCACTGTCGCGGTCATGAACGGCTCGATCTGCGAAAACACCCCCAGCTTCACCCGCTCCGTGCCTTCCGTGAAAACAAACAGGCTCTGGTTCGGCATTTTAACGACCTTGTGAATGGTCGCCAGAGTGCCGTAGGCGTGCAGATCCGCCGGTTGCGGCGTGTCCATGCGGGCATCGCGTTGCGCGACCACCACAATCGTCTTCTCGTCTCCCAGAGACTGAATAAGCTGAATCGAGCTCTCGCGGCCCACAGTCAGGGGCAAAACAGCATGAGGAAACAGCACCGTATCGCGCACCGGGAGGACAGGAACGGTTCTTCCCGCCCCATTTTCATCGCGCCGTTTCGGGCTGCTTGGGTGAATTTCACTTAGGAAATCGCTTGCCATTGAGTGCCTTCTTATCAAATTAATAGATATTAGACGCTACAGGTCTGAGATGGTCGCAAGATTCGCAAATTATTCTCCTGCTCCCTGCTTTCATTCGCTTACAGCGCCGCCGGCGAGAAGCAGTCCATACGTGCCTTGGATGCCCCCCCGAATGGGCTTAAGAGCCTGTTTCTGGCCTTGCCACCGGCCATTTTGGGTTCATCGGCAACCCTCGCGCTGAACGTCAGGCGCCCTGAGCATCAGATTGGCGCTGCCCCAGCGCGGTAACGCCCCAGTTCCTTCACCATGGAGCAATGACTTCCAAGCAGTTCCAGCGCCGCATCCGCAGAAAGTTGGTTGGTAAGCTGATAATCGGCGTAGAAAACATAATGCCACGGCTGCCCGGGAACCGGACGGGATTCGATGCGCGTCAGGTTCGTCCCCTGGCCGGCAAAGACCTGCAGGGCCTCAACAAGCGTTCCCGGGCGGTTCTCTACCGTAAATGCAAGGCTTACCTTGTCTGCGCCGGGATCCGCAAGCGCTTCACTGCGCCTGCGGATAAGAAAAAACCGGGTATAGTTTTCGGGGTTATCCTCGATCCCCGATTCGAGCACTTCTCCGCCATAATGAACCGCAGCCTGGGTGCTCGCGACCCCCGCCGATGACCGATCCCGCAGCTCCATCAGCTGTTTAACGCTCCCGGCGGTGTCATAGAACGGGATC
>JAFAMZ010000355.1 GCA_019232935.1 Silvibacterium sp. | reverse complement strand
CCCGGGCAACACAGTAAGTTATTCCATCAACGTCATTCCCGGTCCGGTCTTCCACATGGGCAAACTGACGATAACCAACCTGGACGAAGACCGCAAAACGCTGATGCTGAAGTACTGGACGATGCGCGAGGGCGATGTCTACGACGCGACATATTCGCCCAACTTTCTCCTCAGGAACAGGAGCAACCTGCACGCGCTCGAGGGGTGGTCGGCCATTTATAAACAGTACGAGAACGAGGAGACACACGTCGTAGACTTGATAGTCACGTTTCGGCAGGGAGGACCGCTGATGTAGCGAACTCCCGCATCCTGAGACTTTCGGAGCTTCTCATCCGTCTCCAACATCGAGTTCCGGATGGCTCCTCCTCCGGGAAGGAACTCCTTCAAGGGGCGCGCATACCGTTCCCCATGCTGACCTGCGCACCCCCTTGAACAGCGGAAATTCTTCGGGCTTTTACCGTCCCCATCAAGACTTCTCCTGATGTAACGACGGCCACGCAGGCTGGCGCTTCTCAAGAAAAGCGCGGATGCCCTCCTTGAAATCCTCGGTAGTGCGGGCCTCCGCATTTGCTGCGATGGCAGACTCGGTTTCCTGATCGAGATGATGACGGCAGTGTTCGCTGAGCAGACGCTTGGTGGCCTGCATGGCCGAGGGACTGTTCTGCAGCAGTGAATACGCCAGTCTCCGCGCCTCAATCATCAGGTCCTGCTCCGGGACGATGCGGCTGATGAGCCCCAGTTCGAACGCCTCGGGCGCCTTGATCAGTCGGCCTGTAAGCAGGAGGTCGCGAGCCTGCTTGTCGCCAATCTGCCGGCGCAGAAAGGCAGAAACGATCGCCGGAACAAAGCCGATTCGCACCTCAGTGTAGCCGAACTTCGCCTCCGGGATGGCCAGGGTGAAGTCGGAGATGGTCGCGAGGCCCATGCCGCCGGCAATTGCCGCTCCGTTAACGGCGGCGATGGTCGGCTTGGGCGTGTCATAAAGGGTCCGCAGCAGACGTGCAATGCGTACTGAGTCGGTCCGGTGCTCTTCGGGAGTCTTCGCGTGCAAAGTCTCCAGATGATCCAGGTCAAGACCAGCGCAAAATGCCGCACCCGCACCGGTAAGCAGAATGACCCGGCAACTCGGATCCTCTCCAGCGGCGAGAAAAGCATGGGTGAGGTCGTCCATCATCTCAGGATTCAGCGCGTTGCGCTTATCTGGACGGTTCATGGTGATGGTGAGGATGCCGCTTTCCCCATGTGTGTGAAGGGTCCCAAAACGCCGCATGATCTCGTCCTTTCGAGGTAGAGACAAAGAATCTTACTCCAAACTCCGACCGGCACGAACTATTACGTCATGGAACCAAATTTCGTCGCGATGGAACGGGTCTCAACGAGAAGGCTGTCGAGCGGCCGGAATTGCGAAAGCTTTGCGCCCAGGCGCTTAAGCTCGGAAACGGCAATTTCCGTAGGCAGATTCCCCACCAGAACATCCTGTGCAAAGGGACAGCCTCCAAGGCCACCGAGAGCAGTGTCGAAACGACGGCAACCGGCGGCGTATGCTGCAGCAACTTTCGCCGCGGAGTTTTCCGGTCGCGCATGCAGGTGAACACCCAATTCCACTTCACGCGGTAGCCGGGGCAGAACCTCACTGACTAAAGCATTCACCTGCTCCGGAGAGGCAATCCCTGTGGTGTCTGCTAGAGAAATTTGTTTGATGCCGTTTGCAGTAAGCAAATCGCAGGCCGCGATCACCTCTTCGATACTCCAAGGATCGTTATAAGGGTTGCCGAATGCCATCGAGATATAGACTGCCGTGCCCATTACCGCGTCATAGGCCGCTTCGATGATTTCATCGAGTGCTTCGAGCGATTCTTCCGGTGTCTGCCGCTGGTTCCGCTGGAGAAATGTTGGAGAAATCGAGTATGGAAAACCTAGGGTGGTGACCCGACCCGACGCCGCGGCGCGATCCGCGCCTTTTTTGTTCACCACGATGCCGATGATCTCTACACAGTCCGGCGGATCGAGAACGTTCAATACCTGTTCGGAGTCTGCCATCTGTGGAACAGTGGCCGCCGAGACAAACGACACAGCATCGATATGCTCGAAGCCGGAGTCGATCAGCGCACGCAGGTACTCGACCTTCACCTCGACTGGAATTGTTTTCGCTAGCGCCTGCCATGCGTCCCGCGGACATTCGATTAGCTTGACGACCTCGGACATGGATACTGAGATGTCAGAAGCGGGCAGTGGAGACGACGACGGCCAAAATGCCAACGATATGGAGCGCCAGCGCCAGTCCAAACGCGATCGAGAAAGGTCTGGTGCGGAGCTTGATGCTCGTCAGCAGTCCATAGACGGGAAATTGAATATACATCAGCAGTTGCGCCGCCTCGTCTACCCTGCGGCTGTGGAGTCCCCAGAAGGGGTTTTCCAACAGAACCGTCCAAGGATAAAGAGACGTCAAAGCGCGCGGCCCGGCAAGCGCCATGATGCTGGCGCCGTGGAGGGCAAGCGGCGTGACGAGGATTCCAAGCAGCAGCGGCCACCACTGCGCAAGCCACCAAGGCCGCTTCTTGCCCTTACGCTTGCGGACGCTGCCTCCCGGTGAGGTCCGGCTCTTCCCGCGGGCTGGCGTCGTGCTTACAGCCATAGAATGAGAATAACTGCGCTGTGATTGTGCATGGCCGCAAAAAGTTGTGACATCCCCCGTTGGGGTATCGAGGATTACACAATCAGGTGCAGTCTCACGCAAATCTGCCATCTGACACTCGTCAGACACTCGATGCTCGCCACTCTTGCGATCTAGGAGATCCATCAGCTATGCGTGATCGAGCAGGCGTGGCAATCTGTTCCGGATTGCATTCAAGATAGCGCAGAGGATGCGGATACGGGCGAATCCGCGGCAGCGCGAAGCCTACAGCAATAAGCCAGATGAAACCGGGAAATCGGACCAGGGGGATTAGAAACAGCAGTCCTGGGCTGATGAGATGAAACCAGCTCAACTCTCCGGCAACAGCCAGGATCAGTCCGAGTGTGACTATCCACCTTGGCAGCAGCTTTGCAAAACCGGCAGAGACCGAGAGGCCTGCCATGAACAGACCCACCGGCAGCGAGAATCCCACCCCGCCGAAAGCATTGAGGAGATGGAAAAAGCCGAGCAGGACAGCCGGTTGCGCGGCGACTTCGGGGCGAATCATCGTCCAGCCAGTAAAGGCGCCGGCGAGAGCGTCGAAAACGGTCTCCGAAGAGGGCAATCCACGGGCCGGCGGAACGGACCCCGAGGAACTGCAACTGGCTCACAGCAACCGCACTGAAGAGGCCGAAGCAGATGATCGCTCCGAACTGCAGGAAAAGGCAGGTCAGGACAGCGGTGTGATGCGTCTGGAAATAGGGCACGACGACATTGGCCGGCTCCCACGGTCCGGGCCAGTAAGGCTTTCCCGCCAGCATGGTCACCGGATACAGGCCCGCATTGAAAAGCACCGTATAGAGGATGGCAAGTAGCCAGAGCGGAGGTCCGGCGTGCTTCTGAAGCGTTGGAGTTCCACTCGATTGAGTGCTCATGAAATCCTCCTGAGCTGAGCCCGGAGATCATCATCGACCGGCTGCAACGGCATGGTTTGCTGATGCCGAGAGCGGGAGCGAAGCCACAGCTCGAAGACAAGTGTGTTGATCGAAAACCCTATCCAGAACGCGACGCCGAAGAACTGTCGCGGCGTGAGGTGGGTGAGGGGGCTGGTGGCGAAGAAGACTCCCATCACTGGGCGTGTCGTCGCAATGCCAAGAAGAATCGCAATTGCCCGTAGCAGCCAAATCCGCGTTCGTTGTGGTTCCTTTCGACGGCGACAGAAAAATGCGCGGAGCAGCGCAAAGAGAAACAGGCCGTTGAAGAACAGGACGGCGGAGCGCTCAATCCACCCGCCGATCGCGTGGCTGCTGATGGCATAGGCAGTAATTCCGACAACGGCTCCAAGTGGGAAGATAAGCCGTTCGGCCCAGACAGACTGCCGTCGAAAGACAACGAACGGCGCCACGAGAACAAAAGCCAGTGCGGGAATGATGTGGGCCAGTGTGAGCGCGGCGTGCGAGGCGAAGAAGTGATCGAGTGCGGCAAGCTGCGGCGCTGCCGAGGAGCGCGGCGGTGCGGCGAGCGCGAACAGCCGCCTGATCACGACGGCTACGGCAATGGTGGTGCAGATCCAGAATCCTATGCGCAGCCAGAGGGGAAAAGGCTTTTGACTCGAATTCAGGGGCGAGATGGCGGCGTTGATATGCATGTAATTTCCGCCCTACATTTCCATCTTAAATTTAATTTGACAATTCGTCAAATTAAATCTTCAGCGATACGATGAGACGTGGCAAAGACCGGAATAGCCGCCGGCAAACGGCCTTATGAGTTGGGCAGGCGGCTCGAGCAATCCGACCAAAAGCGCGCGGCTATTTTGAGCGCTGCCCGCAAACATCTTGAGTCCAGCGGAATGATCGAACTGACGATGGAAGCCCTCGCGCGCGAGAGCGGCGTGACCCGCCAGACCGTCCATAATCTGTTCGGCACGAAGACTGGCGTTCTGGAAGCGCTCTTCGATCAGCTTGCACTCGATGCCGGCATGGAGCGCATGCGGATCGTGATGCAGCAGAGCAAGCCCGAGGCCATGTTAGCGGGATTCGTCGAGGTCTTTACCGATTTCTGGGCGAAGGACAGAGTTTTGATCCGGCGCATTCATGGCATCGCCGCAATCGAGCCCGAATTCGGCAGTGCCGTCGAGGCGCGAAACCGTCGCAGACTCATGGCGGCGACACGCATCGTCGAGCGGATTTGTGGCCAAAGCAATAAGGAAAGGCAGAAAGGAAAGATCGCCGCGCTCTGGGCGCTGACCTCGTTTGAGTTCTTCGACGCCCTTGCCGAAAGCTGCGGCGATGCGAAACAAGCCGCCAGCGTGGTGCTTGATCTGGTGAATAAGGCCGTTCTTTAGTGCCGGGATTCTCCTGCGCCGCCCGGCTTGACCGGCAGATCGCCTGAGCCGAGCCGCCGATGGAAGAAGTCAAAGACAATGCCATAGAGCTGATGGGCCAGCTCCGGGTCGTATCGAGGACCTTCATCGCGCATGAAAGCGTGCGCGCCGTTTACCTCGTACCAGCTGTATTTGGCACCGACTTCGTTGAGTCGCGCATGCACAATCATGCGGCCTTCGAGGGGGATGTGCGGATCCTGGCGTCCCCAGATCATCAGCAGCTCGCCCTGAATGTCTTTGGCTCGCTCAAGGGAGTCGTCGTTCATCCCCTTGCCGAGGCCATGCTTGTGGATGTCCGTCGCGTAGAAGCAGGCCGCGCCGCGCACATCGGGATTCATCGCAGCGCGGAAGGCGAGATGTCCGCCGATGCAGATGCCCATGGCTCCGAGCTGGCCGGTGCAGTCTCCGCGCGATTTGAGATGGTCGAGCACGGCACGTGCGTCAGCGTCGTAGCTGGCGAGTTCCTTGGTGGTCTTGAGCTGGTTGCCGCGATCGGATCCGGCCTGATCGTAGGCCAGGACGGTTCCGGCAGCTTCGAACTCGTGATAAATCTCCGGGACGGCGACGATGTATCCGTGGCCGGCTAGCATAGCGGCGGTACGGTGAATCGGGCCTGTCACCTGAAAAATCTCGCTGTAGAAGACGATCCCGGAATATTTCCCGGGCGCAACGGGCCGGAAGATATGGGTGCGCATGGATCCATAGGACGTCGATAGGTCTGCGTGCTCGTTGTCGAGGATGATCATGGGGGCGTGCTCCGATTCGGACCATTTTATCCCTTGACCGAATCGCTTCCCGAACCGGATCACAAACGGCAGT
>JAFAMZ010000348.1 GCA_019232935.1 Silvibacterium sp. | reverse complement strand
GAAGGAGTTGAGCTGGTCCACCATCGTGTTGATGACGTCCTTGATCTGCAGGATTTCGCCGCGGGCATCGACGGTGATCTTCTGCGAAAGGTTGCCCATCGCGATGGAGGACGAGACCTTGGACACGTCGCGGAGCTGAACCGTCAGGTTACTGGCCATGGAGTTAACACTGTCGGTGAGGTCCTTCCAGGTACCGGCGACGCCTTCGACGTTGGCCTGTCCGCCGAGCTTGCCGTCGGTGCCGACCTCACGCGCCACGCGCGTGACCTCCGAGGCGAAGGAACGCAGCTGGTCGACCATGGTATTGATGGCCTCTTTCAGCTGCAGAATCTCGCCGCGCACATCGACCGTAATCTTGCGGGAAAGGTCGCCGCTCGCAACGGCGGTCGCCACCTCCGCAATGTTGCGCACCTGACTGGTCAGGTTGCTTGCCATCAGGTTCACGGAATCTGTAAGGTCTTTCCAGGTTCCGGCCACGCCCGGCACCAAAGCCTGGCCGCCAAGCTTGCCATCGGTCCCTACCTCGCGGGCCACGCGAGTCACCTCTGACGTGAAGACTCCGAGCTGCTCGATCATGGTGTTGACGATGTTGGCTGAGCGCAGAAACTCGCCCTCAAGCGGACGTCCGTCCACATCGAGTCGCACCTTTTCATTCAGGCTGCCTTGAGCGACCGCGGCGATGGCGCGGGTTACCTCAGTTGTCGGGCGCAGGAGGTCGTCAACCAGGGTGTTGATCGAGATTTCCATCTCGCGCCAGGCGCCTTTGGGCTCGCGCAACCGGGTGCGCTCCCGGATACGCCCCTCTTTTCCCACCGCCTGGCCAACCCTGGCCAGTTCATGTGCCATCAGTTCATTAGCAGCGACGATGTCGTTGAAGGTATCGGCGATCTTCCCGGGAAGACCAACCCAGGAGCCGGGCAGGCGAACCGAAAAATCGCCCTCGTGCATTCTCTGCAGCCTGGCCAAAATTACCCCGAGCTCTGCCGCCATAGGATCACCGGACCCGACGGAATGGCCGTTGGTCGGGGTATCGCCCGCAGCCTGAGGAGCGTGGGTGCCGTCTTCGAGTACGGCTTCAGCTCTGGTCTGTTTCATCGCATTCTCCTGTATGGTGCGCTTTTAGATTGGCGGGGGCACGATTCTGAGAATTACAGACTTACAGATTTAAGGTGGCGTAAGCCACGGCGGGAACCTGGTATCGGAGGAATTTCCCATCTCGCTAAACGACTTCATCAAGCAGGACCCGAAGGCAGTCACTACACTGGCCTGCTGAGATGCTTCGAACGGGCCGCTGGTTGGCTGGGTTCTCGAGGAAAAAATCTCATGCTACTCGGGGGAGTTAAGCTTGAAACCGCTAAGTCCCGGAGGGCCGGTTTGTATTAGCTTTTTTCCCCGTCCAATCCCGTCTTTGGATATCTGATCTGCATCCTAGTTTACCGGGATGGGTGAGCGTCCATCCACTCAGTAAGAGAAGAAAGACTTCAGGACCAAGAGGAAATACCATGAAGAGACTGCTATTAACCTTATGCCTCGCCGGTATGGCCGTTCCGGCATTCTGTGCCTCCGACGTCGAAAAGCTGGACTCACGAATCGATTCGGCGCGGAATGTGCTCGACGAGATCATGTCTACGCCCGACAAGGCGATCCCAGACAGCATTGCTCGAAAGGCAGTCTGCATCGGCGTAGTCCCGGGGATGGTAAAAGGCGCGTTCATTTTCGGCGCGGAATATGGACAGGGAATCGTAACCTGCCGCACGGGTCATGGATGGAGCGCGCCGGTTTTCATTCGCATGGCGGGCGGCTCCTTCGGCTTTCAGATCGGTGGACAGGGCACGGACCTGATTCTGGTTGCAACTAACGACAAGGGCTTCCAGGACCTGCTGCACGACAAGTTTAAGATAGGCGGCGACGCCTCAGCCGCGGCCGGCCCGGTTGGACGGGACGCGCAGGCGGCTACCGATGTCTCCATGAGGGCGGAACTGCTTACCTGGTCGCGCGCTAAAGGCCTGTTCGCCGGCGTGGATCTGAACGGAGTTTCCGTGAGCCAGAACAAAGAGGATACCGACAAGTTCTACGGCGGGGATCACAGCTTCGAGACCATCCTCCATGGTAGTGTGCCTCCTCCTCCGGCGTCGCAGCCGTTCCTCGACGCAGTTCGGAAGTATTTCCATGAGGCTCGCGAACAGTAATCAGATATAGGGTGGTTTCTCCAATTGGCGTGGTCCCCAGGCGGCGAGATTTACGGCACTTTAATCCGCCGCCGGGGTCAACGCATTATCGATCTCCGGTTGACTTAACCCGTCAGCGGAATTAGCTCGGGATTAAAACGCAAGGAGGGGTGAATGACGATCCTTTTGATTATTTTAGTGCTGCTACTCATCGGCGCCATTCCAGCATGGCCTTACAGCCGCAACTGGGGAGTCTACCCCAGCGGAGGAATCGGGCTAATTCTTCTGATCGTGGTAATCCTCTGGTTGCTGCATGTGGTCTGAGGAGGAAGCTCGCATAGGGCTTCGTCAGCTCATGGAGAACGCCCGTGTCCGACTATCGCGTTTGCTTTCAGATCTTCCCTCAAAATGAAGGTTTTTTTCTCGCCTATGCTCCGGAGGGAGCGGCCTTCATTAGTCGCGTTCATGCCAGCGATCCGGGGCCAAGATCGGTCAAGTTCGACTCCTTAGAAGAACTCGAATCCAGGCTCGGCCAAGTGCGGCTACCAAAGCAGATCGCTCACGGCGATACGGCTGTTTACCCCGTCTCCGGGGAGCAGTTGAAGAGCCTGGGTTTCACCGAACTACCGAGGTGTCCCGCATAGCTTGCGCTGCCTGATTCGCTCCTACCCTAACCCCCGCACAGCGCAGCTTCAACTCACACCGCAATACTTCGGCGACACTCCATGCCTGCGCAATGCAGCCGCGAGGAGCATAAGGGGGCTCGGCATCGAAGATTTCGCTGATCGTACCGATTCCGGCCACACTCATGTCATCGTTAAACCCGGCAAGGAAGCTCCGGGCGCTGTCCAGATCGTCGGGCCACGCGCGCAGCCATGCATCGAAAAACGGCCCGATCAGCCACGCCCATACTGTCCCCTGGTGATAGGCCGCATCGCGTGCGAGGAGATCGCCGTCGTAGCGGGGCTTGTAGTCCGGCTCGCCGGGCGCAAGCGACCGAAGGCCATAAGGTGTTAGCAGCCGCTCGCGAACTACCCGAAGAACTGGTTTCCACTTGTCCTCCTCGAGTACGGCATAAGGCAAAGAAACGGCAAGCACCTGGTTCGGACGCAGCGATGGATCTTCGCCGCCTCCCTCCTTATCGACCACGTCGTAGCAGTAACCGAGTTGCGGCGCCCAGAATCGCCGATTAAAGCTTTCCCGCACTCGTCCAGCCGTCGATGAGAGTTCGCGGGCGTGGTCCTTGTCGCCGACCGCTTCCATCCAGCTCGCAGCCACGCAAAGCGCGTTGTACCAGAGAGCGTTAATCTCTACTGCCTTGCCGCGGCGCGGCGTTACCACCCAGTCGCCCACCTTTGCGTCCATCCATGTCAGCTGCAGCCCCTCGGCTCCCTGGGTGAGCAGTCCATCGGAGGCGTCCACATGGATGCCGAAGCGCGTGCCCTTCTGGTGCCATTCGATAATGTCGAGCAGTTTCGGCAGCAACACCTCGAGGGTTTCGCTGTCCTCGGTGGCCTCAATGTATCGATTCGCCGCGTGAAAGAACCACAGGCTCGCGTCGGCCGTGTTGTAGAGTCCTGCGGTCTTCCCCTCAGGAAACATGTTGGGTATGAGGCCGTCGTGGATGTATTTTGCAAAGCTACGAAGGATATACTCCCCCTCGCGCGTGCGGCCGGTAGAGAGGGTGAGGCCCTCGAGCGAGATCATCGTATCTCTGCCCCAATCGGTGAACCAGTAGTATCCCGCGACCACCGTGCGGACTTCGTCTCCGATGCTACGGGCTTGGACGGCTTCGCCGGTGCGGCCGACGGGCGTGATAATGAACTGGTCGGCGGCAAGAACAAGCTCCGCCGCCACCCCAGACCGCGCTTCTTCCGGCGCGGCGCGCAACAGCCGCCTGCGGCGTTCCGTCTCCGAGAAAAATGCCTGCTCGGGGCTCAGGGCGCTTAAGTGGTTCCAGTTTTCCGTTGAAATGGCGAGCGAGGTTTTGCGTCCTTTGGTGAGCCGGCCGCAAAACCATCCAGGGCTCCACAAATTCCCCTGCCAGTCATAGCCCCGGCTCTGCTCAACCCGGTAGCGAAGCTCCGTTACCTGCTGGATGGAGAGATTGAACGAAGTATCGTCGCCCAGCCAGGAGAGACGCAGAGGCGGAAGATCGAACGAGACGGCAAGTTCATAGCCTTGAGCCACCGCAGTAAAACGATAGTCTTCATGGCGAGGACCGCCCACTGACCCTTCATGCGGGCGAATGTCGATGGCCGGCCGGAGCTCCAGCCGCGCTGCGTCGCCTTCCACCAATGAGTAACTGATGTAGGTCGTATTTTGCGCGTGGACCATGCACAGGCGCTTCTCGAAAACGAACTCATCGGATGCATAGGTGAAGATAGGC
>JAFAMZ010000419.1 GCA_019232935.1 Silvibacterium sp. | reverse complement strand
AGCGGTGTAGGCAAAACAGAAACCGCGCTCGCGCTCTCGGATCTGCTCTACGGCGGCGAACGCAACCTGATCGCTATCAATATGTCGGAGTTTCAGGAGGCGCACACCGTCTCCACCCTCAAGGGCTCGCCTCCCGGATACGTCGGTTACGGCGAGGGCGGCGTTCTGACCGAAGCCGTCCGCCGCCGGCCGTATTCCGTTGTGTTGCTGGATGAGGTGGAAAAAGCCCACCCCGATGTTCTTGAGCTCTTCTATCAGGTCTTCGACAAGGGCAATCTCGAAGACGGCGAAGGCCGCTCCATCGACTTCAAGAACACCATCATCATCCTTACCAGCAACGCCGGTACCGACACGCTGATGAAGCTGACCGCCGACAAGGAAACAATGCCCGACTCCGAGGGCCTTGCGCTTGCCATTAAGCCGGAGTTGAACAAAATCTTCAAGCCGGCATTCCTCGGGCGCATGATTATCGTCCCTTATTTCCCGGTTCGCGACGAGGCCCTCAAGCAGATCATCAGGCTCAAGATCGGCAAAATTCAGCGCCGCCTGCAGGAGACCCACAAAATCGCGTTCGGTTACGACGACTCGGTCCTCGAAGAAGTCGCAAAGCGTTGTACGGAAGTCGAAAGCGGCGCGCGCAATGTCGACAACATTCTCTCCAACACCATGCTGCCCGAGATATCCCGTCAGGTTCTCGCGCGCATGGCCGAGGAGACGCCGAGCGAGTGCGTCCAGGTCGGCGTTTCATCCGAAGGCCGCTTCACCTATGATTGGTAGTCCCGATTTGCCGCTGTAAAGCCGTGCCCTAAAATCACAGGGCCACGCAATCACACTACGGAAGCTCCGGCAGACCAGTATGGGCGCATTCAGGCAAGACGACCGAATCCTCACCCTCACCACTCCTTTGGGCAAGGACGTGCTTCTGCCCGAAAACCTGGCCGGCACGGAAGGGATCTCCGAGCTGTTTTTCTACCGGCTCGATGCGCTCGCAACGACCGACACCACCATCGATCCGAAGAAGATCGTTGGCCAGAAGGTCTGCGTAGCCATTCGGGCCAACGACAGCGGCGCCAAACGCCACATCAACGGCTTCGTTTCCGGCTTTGAGATGAACGGTGGCGACGAAGAGTTCAACAACTATCGTGTTTACATTGTCCCGAACATCTGGGCGCTTACGCTGAACAAAAACAGCCGCGTTTTTCAGGACATGACCGTCGTCGACGTCATCAAGCAGGTGCTTTCCACCTACAACATCAGCCCTGCCGACGAGACCTCGAACACTTACACCAAAATGGAATACTGCACCCAGTATCGCGAGACCGACTTCGCCTTCATCTCGCGGCTTATGGAGCAGCACGGCATCCTGTATTACTTCAAACACTCCGAAGACGACCACACATTTACGCTGCAGGATGTCTCTTCAAAGCTGAATGCCTGCCCTATCCAGAGCAAATTCCGCTACGCTCCCCAGGGCGACAAGACCGAAGGCTTCTACGACTTTGTCGTCACCGAGTTCCACTCCCGCACCAGCATGGTTACAGGCACCTACACTGCCTGGGATTTCGGCTTCGTCCCGTATAACGTATCGAAAGACACACAGAACACGCGTGGCCCGCTCGGCCAGAACAAAAATGACTCTTACGACTACGCCGACAGCGCCGCAGCCTATCTCAAAAAGAATGATTCCCAGTCGAAGATTTCCGACCTGGTAAAGTTCTTCAACACCATGCGCTACCAGTCCGGCGATGCGGCTTCTGTTTTCATCGAGGGCAACTCCAACGCCATTTGTCTTCAAAGCGGTTACAATTTCGAGCTTTCGAAACACCCTCAGTCCAGCCTGAATGACAAGTACCTCATAGCGCATATCGAGCACAGCGTGCGGCAGATGCCCTCGTATCGCTCTAAAAACCAGAACACCGGCGAGCCTTACGGCAACTCATTCACCGCGATCCCGTTCTCGATTCCGTTTCGCCCGCCCTTCAAAACGCCCAGGCCAGCAGTGAACGGAATGCACACGGGCAAAGTTGTCGTGAACGACGGCGAAGAGTCCCACATGGACAAATACGGACGCGTCAATGTGCAGTTCTGGTGGGACCGCCAGCGCAAACCGAACACGCCGGACAACACCTGGCTTCGCGTTGCGCAATCCTGGGCGGGAAAGGGGTGGGGCACTTACTTTTGGCCGCGCGTCGACGACGAGGTGCTCATCGACTTCATTGAAGGCGACCCCGACCAGCCAATTGTCGTCGGCTCCGTCTACAACGGCGTCAACATGCCCAAGTACGATCCCGCTGGACAGTACACGCTGAGCGGAGTCCTTACCCGCAGTTCCAAAGACGGTGGCGACGCGAACGCCAACGAGCTTCGTTTCGAGGACCTGAAGGGCAAAGAGCAGATCTTCATGAATGCCGAGCGCGACTACGATCTGCACGTCGAAAACAGCCATCACACGCTCATTGGGGCCGAGCAGCATGAGAAGATCACCAAGGACCATTACGTGCAGACCGGCGGCGATACGCACCTGCACATCAAGCAAAAGCTCTACGAGCAGGTCGACGACGAAGTCCACCAGACGCTGCAGTCGAAGCAGGTGATCAAAGTCGGAGCTGACCGCCATGAAAACATCGGCTCAAATTCCGTCATCAAAGTCGGATCGGACTCAAACATCAACGTCGGCCAGAACCTGAATGAAAAGGTCGGCATGAACTACTCCCTCACTGTCGGCATGAACCAGTACGACAAGGTGGGTATGGTTTATGTGGTCGATGCCGGCATGGAGGCCCACATCAAGGGCGGCATGACCGTTGTGATCGAGGGCGGCATGGGCGTCTGTCTATCGGGCCCGGGCGGGTTCGTCAGCATCGATCCAAGTGGAGTCACGATCCAGGGCATGATGGTTCGCATCAACAGCGGCGGCGCTTCGCTCGAGGGCTCGCCCGCACAGACGCAGGATCCGCTCTCGCCCGATTCCCCGACGGCGCCCAAAGACCCGCAGTTCCCGGGCGATAAGCCTCCATCGCAGGCTGCAAGTGATCAGGGTGGAGCGGGCGCAACCTCTCCGAATATCGTCGCCGGGAGCACGTCCTCGCCCTCACCATCCTCTCCCTCGGCTCCGCCTGCAGGTCCGACCGGCGCGTTAAGCGGCGCAACGGGAGCGGCTGAGCAAACTGCCCAGCAGGCCACGCAGGAAGCGGCGGCTGCGGCCGAGCAGGCAGCAAGCCAGGCACAACAGGCGGCGGCCGCCGCTCAGACTGCAGCCCAACAAGCCGAGCAGCAGGCTCAACAGGCGGTAAATCAGGTTACCCAACAGGCGCGCCAGACTTACCAGCAGGCCGCGGGAGCTGTACAGCAGGCGGAACAGGCAGTCAGCCAGGCCGCAGGACAGGCCCAGCAAGCCGCCCAACAGGCGTTGAACCAGGCCCAGCAGCAGGCACAGCAGGCAGCACAACAGGCTGCACAGGCGGTACAGCAAGCGCAACAGAAGGCCCAACAGGTAGAACAGCAGGCACAACAGGCCGCTCAGCAAGCCCAGCAGCAGGCGCAGCAAGCAGCGCAACAGGCGCAACAAGCGGCGCAGGCAGCGCAGCAACAGGCGCAACAGGCCGCTCAGCAAGCTCAACAACAGGCGCAACAGGCGGCACAACAGGCCCAGCAGGCAGCGCAACAAGCGCAGCAAGCCGCAAAGCAGGCACAGCAGCAGGCACAACAGGCTGCGTCACAGGTGCAGCAGGCAGCCAAGGGAGCGCAGCAGCAGGCCCAGCAGGCGGCGCAACAGGCACAGCAATCGGCGCAACAGGCCATCGGCAGCTTGCCGAAGGGGTTCTAACCTATGGGAATGCCGGCCTGCACCATTACCAGCATGACCGCCCATGGCGGCAACGTGATCATGGGGTTCCCGCAGGTGCTCATCGGCTTCATGCCCGCCTCGCGCATCGGCGACATGCACGTCTGCCCCATGGTCACCGGAGTCGTCCCACATGTTGGAGGCCCCTTCATCCTCGGCTCCTTTACCGTCCTGACAGGCATGATGCCGCAGTCCCGCGTGACAGACACGCTTACCTGCGTCGGCCCGCCCGATACCGCAGTCATGGGCGTCGAGACCGTCCTTGTGGGTATGGCCGGTTCGATGGGCGCCATGGGCGCGATGGGCGGCATCGCGGCTTTGGGCGTGTCGGTTCCGATGAATGCGCCCGGGACCACCTCGAACCCGCAGTCGGTCGTGCAGTACGACGGCACTTGCAATACGTCGACTCAGGCGCCGAGCCTGCCGCCCATTCCGCTCACCCAGAAAGGATGGCCCGATCTCGCTCCCGAACACACAACCACATTCCAGAGCGTGGCGCCTGTCACTCTGCCGCAAGGTACCCAGCTTTTCGCGGCGGCAGACTCACAAAGCAATGCCATTCCCAACTTCTGGTCCACAGTCCCGCCTCAGATCACCGATCCTTC
>JAFAMZ010000416.1 GCA_019232935.1 Silvibacterium sp. | reverse complement strand
TTGGAATGGGTGCGTCCGGTGCCGATGGCGAAACCGTTCAGGCCGTCGAAAGCCTCGGCCCACCAGCCATCGAGCACGGAGAGATTCAGACCGCCGTTCAGAACGACTTTTTGCCCGCTGGTTCCAGAGGCCTCCAGGGGGCGCCGAGGGTTATTCAGCCAAACATCAACGCCCTGAACCAGATAGCGTCCGACGTTGATGTCGTAGTCTTCGATGAACAGGAGCTTATCGGCGAACTGTGAATCCCGCATCTTTTCTGCGATCTCCTGAAGCACCCGCTTGCCGGGCTCATCATGGGGATGCGCCTTGCCGGCGAACAGAAATTGCACTGGACGTTTAGGATCGTTGACCAGAGACGTGAGACGCTCGATGTCGGCCAGGATCAGGTTCGCGCGTTTGTACGTCGCGAAGCGACGGGCGAAGCCGATGGTGAGCGCGTCAGACGAAAGCACCTTGCTGAGCCGGTGCAACGTTTCGGACGGCTCGCCGCGGCGCTCGGCCTGCTCGCAGGCGCGGCGGCGTGCAAAGTCAAGCAACTGGGACTTGAGGCTGAGATGAGTCTCCCAAAGCTCGCCGTCGTCGACGTTTTCAATGTCTTCCCAGGTGCGGGCCATGCCGCTACGCTGCTGCCAGCCGACTCCGAGATGGCGATCGTAGAGGCGGCACATCTGCGGCGCGAGCCAGGAGGGCACGTGAACGCCGTTGGTGATGTGACCGATCGGAACCGCGTCTTCGGGCGTGCGCGGATAGAGTTTCTTCCACATCGCCCGGGAAACTTCGCCGTGAAGAGAAGAAACGGCATTTGCCCGCCGCGAGAGCTTGAGCCCGAGAACCGTCATGCAGAAGGTTTCAGTCGGATCGGTCGGATATTCCCGGCCGAAGCCCATTAAATTCTCTTCCGTCAGGCCCAGTTGCTTGCGCAGCGGCCCAAGGTGCTCCTCGATGAGATCGGCGTCGAAGCGGTCGTGACCCGCGGGTACGGGGGTATGGGTGGTGAAGACAACTTCGCGGGTGACCTGGCTGGCGGCTGAGCCGAAATCCATCCCTTCTTCTTCCATGCAAGTGCGGATGGCCTCGAAGACGGCGAAGGCGCTGTGTCCTTCGTTGAGATGAAGGACGCCGGGGGTGATGCCCATGGCGCGCAGGGCGCGATATCCGCCGACGCCGAGCAGCAACTCCTGCCGGATGCGTGTTCGCCCGTCGCCACCGTAGAGCCGGGAAGTGAGCTCGAGGTCTTCGGGGGCATTTCCGGTCACATTTGAGTCGAGCAGGAGCAGGTCGCAGCGTCCAACCTTGACCCGCCACACCTTGGCGCGAATGAGTCCGCCGCGGGTCTGGATCTCTACCACTACGGGCTCGCCGTTCACCCCAATGGCCGGCTCCATGGGGAGCTGATTGACGTCGGTTTCGAGATACTCCTCCTGCTGCCAGCCAGTATTATCAAGGCGCTGCAGAAAGTATCCCTGGCCGTAGAAGAGGCCGATGCCGACCAGCGGGATATCGAGATCGGACGCGCTCTTAATGTGGTCGCCGGCCAGAACACCGAGTCCGCCGGAGTAGATGGGCAGCGATTCGTGAAGCCCGAACTCGGCGGAGAAATAGGCCACCGGGCGCGGCCGGAGCACTCCGGCGTGCGTGGCGCCCCAGGTGCGGTCGGCATGGAGGTACTCCTTCTGGCGGCGGTAGACGTAGTTGATACGGCTGTGCAGGACGAGCTCGGTCGAGCGTCGCTCGATCTCCTCGAGAGGAATCTCGTTCAGCATGGCAACGGGGTTCTGGTTCAGTTGCCGCCATCGCGTGGGATTCAGGTCGCGAAAGAGGCTGATGCAGTCGTGGTCCCAGGACCACCACAGGTTGCGAGCCAGCGACCAGAGCTTCTCCTGGGCGGGAGCGATGAAGCGGTCGAGGGTGCGCGCTTCGCTGACTACAGGAGCGACTTCGCTGGCCGCATCGACCAGCAGGCGAATCTCCGAGTCGCGAAAGACGCGGGGTTCTTTCGTCTGAACGATGAGAACGCCCTGGAGAATGCCGCGGTCGATCAGCGGCACGCCCAGAAACGAGTGGTAAATCTCTTCCCCGGATTCCTTGAAGTACTTGTAACGAGGGTGGGTGCTTACATCTTCTACGGCGACGGGCAGCACCTGCTCGGCCACCAGGCCGGCGAGACCTTCGCTGAGCGGCATGCGCAGGGTGCCGATGCATTTGGGATGAAGGCCCAGAGTGGCAGCCAGCACCAGGTTCGAGCGGTCAGGCTCGAGCAGGTATGCCGAGCACACATCGGTTCTGAAGCGGGTCGCGATCAGCGCCACGACGTTCATCAGTGTGTCGGCCGGTTTCCCATTCTGCTCAGTGAGATTGGCTATTTCTTCCCGGGCCAGAACATGGTTGTTGTCCGACATCGTGCACGGCGTTTCGTAGGACTGGGCCATCCGCTTACCTCGCTTCCACCGGTCAGAGCCGACTGCTTGTTGTCCGGAAAAGAGAAACTTCTCCGGTCCGGAATCTCAGGGTGCTGAAAAACCGGATTATCGCTTTGGCGTGGGCGCTGATCGGGAATAGCAATGATACCGTTTTCTTCGCGGGCTGGGCGATAGAATTCTTGAGCGGGTAGTGTCTCAGTTCGAAATCCAAAGCAAAAAGGCGGCATAGGCAAACTCGTTAACATGACCGTCTTGGCTCCCGAATCATGGCACAAACCCTGGCCGCTTGGCGTTTTGCTCTTTGGGCTTCTCATTTTGCTGCTCGCAGTGATTGGAACGTTCACCGGGAAGCTGTACGGCAAGGGCGGCAAAGCAGATCGTGCTAAGAACCCTTCTAACTACTGGGTGACACTTGTCATTCAATACCTGTGTGCCGCCTTTTTGATTTGGTATTGGGCTACTGCACTGCCTCACTAATCGCTCGGGGTTACGATTTTCAAACAGAGGCACTACCAGTGAGCGATAACGGGGAATATTGCCGCTCCGGAAGCAGCTAGCTCAAGTCCCGTTACCGGATTCAAACGAGAAGACTTGCCAGGCTACGCCGTCTTGCTCCATACGGATAGGAACCGCAGGCAGCCCCGTAAAGCTCGAAACGGCGTACTGCCAGAAATGCAGTGCCGCCTTATTCACTTCCATCACCCGCACTTCCCAGCGCCCGGGCAGACAGCGCCAGACCTCGTGGGCGATGCGGGTCCCCATTCCATGCCTCCGATACCGTCGCAGGATGAAGAACTCGGCCATATCGTGGACATCCCAATCCGATCCCGTCTTGACGAGGACGAACCCCGCCGGCGTTTCATCCAGGAGGACCAGAAATGGATACCGGCCGGGCTCGATCCAATAGAGCGAAAGCTGAGGGTAGGAGAATCTGCCATCGGCGCCCGGATCGAGATCGAGCAGATCGGTGAAATCGTAGATGTAGAGCTGGAGAAGGTTATCGAGAACCGCCTCATGCTCCGGCGTTGCGGGGATAAGCCGGAGTTGTGGGAGCGGTTGCTGCGTCATGGCGATCAGCGTCTTCTGAGTACGCTATCAAATTCTGTTTCCCCGTTAATGCTCCTCGGGGTGCGAGCACTGGCTTTCTCACCCGAAACAATGCTAGCCTGCACGCATTCAAGCCAGGCCGCCCAGCAGAGGCGATGGAGCTTGCCATGATTCACCTCATTTCCGTAGAACGGGAGTACGGCAGCCGGGGCGCCGAGTTTGCCCATTATCTTGCCAGGCAGTTGGGCTGGAAGATTGTCGACGAGTGCATTCTTGAGGAGATTGCCCGCAAGGCGGGCGTGAGCAAACAACTCGCCGAGCGATGCGATGAGCGCGCCGACCCATGGTATTACCGGTACGGCAAGGCGTTCTGGCATGGCTCCATCGACCGGTTGCCGGCGCTGCCCGAGTCAGAGGTTTTCGACAGCCAGCGAATGGTCGAGTTTGTCCGCGAATACCTGATCGGGCTTGCAGAACAGGGCCGCTGTGTTGTGGTCGGCCGGGGAGCCGCCTGCGTCCTCGCAAGAGTGCCGCACTGCTTCCATGTCTTTGTATACGCATCCCTGTGGCGCAAGGTGAAGTGGTTCGAAGAGCAGTTTCCGGAACATGCCGGACAAGCCGAACAGGAGCTGGCTGCGACGGACGGGCGGCGCGCGGAATATGTGCGGGAATACTACGGCCACGACTGGACCGATCGCCGCCTCTATCACATGATGATCAACTCCTGCATGGGCTTTGAAGCCATGGTCAAGGCCGTTGTCGATGGCGCAGGGCTACAGCTTCCGCAAGCGCTGGCTTCCTGACCTGCGGTACAACCATTTCCCCCAACCTTCCCTCTATGCTTCTGTCGCGTAAGCGGTTCGTGCAGATTCAGATCGAGAAACGCGGAGCACGAACGAGATTGCGGCAGGAGAGACTATGCTTCTGATTATCCTCATCGTTCTGCTGTTGCTGTTTGGGTTTGGCGGATACCGGATGGGACCGGGTATCGGATATTACGGTGGAGGAGCCGTCAGCCTGATTCTGCTGATCCTGATCATTCTGCTGCTGCTTCACGTGATCTGAGCGGAGCCGGTCCTCGTAAATCTTCGGGTACCCCACGTCCGGATTTTTGGACGTGGGTTCGCTGTCTTACTCCATCCTGAGCGCCCTCACCGGATCGATGGACGCAGCTCGCCGTGCCGGGACCCATGCGGCGAGCAGCGCGAGCAGCAACATAATGACGGCGACCCCGGAAAACGTGAGCGGATCGAGCGGACTTATCTCAAAGAGGAACTGCTGCAGTAGCCTTCCGGAAAACGCGGCTGCGGCCAGACCCGCGATAGAGCCGGCGAATGCGAGAAGAAGGCTCTGACGGACGATCATGATCACCACGTCTCGCCTGCGCGCGCCGAGCGCCAGCCGGATGCCGATCTCCCGCGTGCGCCAGCTGACGGTATAAGCGATCAGGCTGTAGACACCGACCGCGCCAACCGTGACGGCAAGGAAGCCGAATCCAGGCAGCAGCAGCGTGAGCGAGCGCGAGCCGGAGGTTGAGGCCGCCACAACTTCATCCATCGTGCGCACGCGCGTGACCGGAACCAGCGGGTCGATCTCTGCAACGACGCGGCGCAGACCGGCGGCCGTTTGCGTGGCCCCTGTGCGGGACCGCAACAGAATCGTCATGACAGGCTGTTCTGTCTTTTGCGTGATGGGGCGATATACCTCGGCATCGAAGGCGCTGTTCAGGCCTTCATGATGCGTGTTGCTCACCACGCCGACAACTACTGACGCGACGCTGGGATCAAGCTGCGCCGGCGAGGGCTCATCGCTGACATTCTCGATATGCTTTCCGAGGGGATTCTGGTGCGGCCATAAGGTTTCGGCCATCTGCTGATTGATGACGGCGGCGCGGCTGGCGCCGGACTGGTCCGCATCAGTGAGAAAGCGGCCCCGAATCAGCCGCAGGCCGACAGTATCGAAGTAGCCGGTCGATACCATGCGCCCAGCCGCCTGACGGGCCTCCTGGGTTGGCTGGCGAGGGTAGTCGTCGGCGTCGAAGATGTAATTCAGCTCCCAGCCGATGCTCATGGGCAAACGGTCGACCAGAGCGGCGCTTTCGACGCCGGGAACGGCACGAGTCTTGTCAAGAAGCTCGTGGAAGAAGCTCTGGCAGCGGCCCTGCGTCCGGCAGGCAGTCGCATCGAGAGCTACTTCGGCTGTGACAATGTGGTCGGTGCGAAAGCCGGGGTCGACGCGCGACAGGCTGTAGAGGCTGTGCAGCATAAGCCCGGCCGCGGTAATCACCAGCACCGAGAGCCCGATCTGACCTACCACCAGCAGTGTCGAAATCCGCGCCTGCGAGGCTTTACCGGCGATGCTCTTGCTTCCGGAGCGGAGGCCCTCCTGCAGATCCGGCGAAGCCATCCGGATCGCCGGCACGAGCCCGAAGAGAATTCCGGTAACCACTGAAGCGCAGGCCGCGAAAAGAAAGACTGGCCAGTGCAAGGCAATGTCCCCGAGCCTTGGCGTATCGGCCGGAAGCAGTCCGACCAGCGCGCGCAGGCTCACCCCTGCAAGTACCAGCCCGGCGACTCCTGCCATCGCCCCGACGATCAGGCTTTCAACCAGCAATTGGCGCACGATTCTGGTGACCGATGCGCCCAGCGCGCCGCGAATCGCCATCTCCCGCTCACGCGAGGATGCCCGCGCCAGCATCAGGTTCGCCACGTTGGCGCAGGCGATCAGCAGAATCAGTCCTACGGCGCCGAACAGCAGCAGCAGCTTCGGTCGTGTATCGCCTACCACGGAGTCGAGCAGCGGCACGACCGTCGTGTTTGCCTCCCATTCATCGGGCATGGTCCAGGGAAACAGCTTCACCAGCGGCGCGCGCAGTCGTCGCAATTCGGCCTGGGCCGACGCGGGCGACACGCCATCCTTCAGTCGCCCGATGGCGCAATAGACAAAGCTTTTCCAGGGATCGATGGCGTCGCCGCCCTTGAATGCTATGGGAACGACGAATTGTGTATCGGCGTAGGGAAAATGAATGCCGGGCGGCATCACGCCGATGATCCTGCGCGAAACACCATCAATGCGCACCGTCTCGCCGATCACCCCCGGATTCCCGGCAAAGCGCTGGCGCCAGTACCCATAGGTGAGAACGACGACCCGGTCCTGGCCGTCGACGGCGTTCTCGGGAGTGAAAAGGGCGCCCAGTGCCGGGTGGATGCCGAGTGTATCGAAGATGTTCACAGTGACGGCGGTGCCA
>JAFAMZ010000168.1 GCA_019232935.1 Silvibacterium sp. | reverse complement strand
GAACTGCGTGGCGTCGGGCTTTGCAATCGAGAGCCTGGCGCTGCTGAGCCTGACGCTGCTGGCGCGAATCACGGTGGCACTCGGAGCGGGGGTGCGGGTTCTCGGCGACCGCCAGGTGTTGCGGGACCTATGGCTGCTGCCGCTTCGGGACCTGACCGCGATGGCGGTGTGGGTGTGGAGCTTCGCCGGGAATACAGTGACCTGGCGAGGGGAGAGCTTCCGGCTGGATCGGGGCGTGCTGAAGAACAGCGAACAGGGAAGAGGGAACAGGGATTAGAGGCCGGTCCTTCGACTTGGCGCTGTGCTTTACCGGAAGGATGAAATCTCTTGTTAAATTAGAGCCCACCAGCGCGCAGCATCTTGACCATTGGGCCGGGAATCGGCTGTACTGCCGGTCATGCGGATGACTCCTGCTCTTGGGCTGGTTGTAATCCTGGCTGGGATGGCGTCTGCCGGGGCGCAGGATAGCGTACCGCAGCCGGAGAGCCGGCCTGCGACTGATGTGGAACACGCGGCGCCCGTGAGAGTGAGATACATCGAGACGGAAATGATGGTGCCGGAGCCCGGAGCTTTTCCCAATGGTCTCGACGCGCTGGAGGTGTATGCCGACCGGCCCGGCCGGCATCCGCTCGTGGTGCTGACGCATGGCACCGGTAACGACGAGCTGGAGCGGATGCACGTGACTCCGTGGGCGCAACTAGGGCAGGCACTGTGGTTCGCGCGGCGCGGATATGCGGCGTTCGTGGTGGTGCGAAAGGGTTACGGCCGCTCGGGCGGAGAGCGTGACAGCATGCATGGAGGGTGCAACTCGCGGCGCGGCAGCTTTGAAGAGGCCGGCGAGGCGAGCGCGGAAGACCTGAAAGCGGTGATCCGGTTTGCGCAGAAGCTGCCGGAGGTGGACGGCGACACGGTGGTGAGCGCGGGCGTATCGACCGGAGGGTTTGCACAGGCGGCGCTTGTGGCCAATCCCCCGAAGGAACTGAAGGCGGCGATCAGCTTCGCGGGCGGGCGTGGCGGCGACGGGCACGAGCATAACTGCGACGTAGACGGGGTGATCGCGGCGTTCGGAGCCTTCGGCAGAGGGGCGCGGAAGCATGGGGAGGTGCCGATGCTTTGGATCTACTCGGAGAACGACCACTGGTTTCCTCCGGCCATGGCACGCAGGTTCGAGGCAGCGTATGTGAAGGGCGGCGGCGTAGAGCAGTTTGTCCTGGCTCCGCCGTACGGAGAAGACGGGCATCACCTGTATCGGGATCCGAATGCGTGGCCGGCAACGGTGGAGGGATTTCTGCGGGAGCACAACCTGCTTCCGCTGGGGGATGTGGTTCTGGCGAGGCCGGAGCCGCCGAAGGTGCCGGCGCCCGCGGGGTTGCCGGATCAGGGGCAGGAAGCGTGGCGGCGGTATCTGCTGGGCGGGCCATTCAAGGCGTTTGCTGTCAATGGTCAGGGACAGTGGGGCTCCGCGCAGGCCGCATTCGACCAAAGCATCGCCGACGGTGAGGCGATGGACCGGTGCAGGCAGTCGTCGGCGGGGGCGGGGAGCTGCGCGATCGTGGCGAGAACTGCGGGGGCGAAGTAGGACCCTCTTAGAAGAATGCGCCGCCCTGGTTCGGCTGGTTGCTGAGGATCTCGCGGCCTCCGCTGCGCGCGATGACATAGCTTTGGCCGGGGAGCGAGGGGGGCGTCGCGGACGGTGTCCAGACAAAGACCCGGGTGTCGCTGGTCCAGAGCTCGGCGAGCGCGGAATTATCGAGGAAGATGGGCGGCGCATCGGGCGCGTAAGACCAGGGCGCGAGGACATCGGGGCGGCGGTTGAGGAGTCTGACCTGGCGCTCAAGATAGAAGGGCAGCGCCGAGGCGTCCTCGTATGAGCCGTTGATGACGACGATGTCTCCGTCGCCCACTTCAGGTTTGATGGCTTCGGCGAGGATCGCCGATGACACGACGGGCGAGAAGGTGTTCAGGGCCAAATGGGCGGCGATGAGGAAGAACACCATCATTCCGACGATGAAGCAGTTGGCAAGGCGGATGCGGCCTTTGAGCCGGAAGATGAGATTCGCGGTGACTCCGACGGCGATGGCAGCAGCGGTGATGAGCAGTGGAACGCGGAAGGCGCCCATTGAGGCAAGAGTGAGGTCGATGATGGGCCCGAAGAAAAGGCGGTGCTGGTGCAGATGGAGCAGGGGACCGATGTCGGGCTCGTGCCAGGCCGCGGCAGGCGGCGCGGCGGGAGCGCGCACGGCGAGGAAGATGAGAAGGGCGCATTTGAGGATGCCGCCGATGAAGAGAATCCAGCCGATGATGACGCCGGCGCGGGAGGGGTGTTTTTCGTCGGTCGAGAGCCAGCGGGCAGCGAGCAGGGCGATGGCCGGAAGCGCGGGCAGGCTGTAGTACTCCTGGCGGCCGGAGAAGGAATAGAGGGCGATGGTGAATCCGGCCCAGAGAACGCAGAGGAGCAGGGCCTGCTGGTCGTGATCGTGGATGGGATCGAGACGGGCGTCGCGGGTGAAGAGGCGCGGGGACAGGCGGCGAAGGGCGGCAAAGGCAAAGAGGAACCAGGGAGTGATCCAGACGAGAACAAAAAACCAGAAGAGCAGGAGCGGAGGCTTGCGGATGTGGGGCACGAAAGCGACGAAGGCATGGTGGGGCGCGGCGCGATAGACGAGGGTGATCCAGGGAATGAGGATAAGCAGGAAGAGTCCGATGCCGGCGGCCGGGTACCAACGGGCGAGGTGGCGGAAGTTGCGGCTGTAGAAAAGGAACAGGACGACAATGCCGAAGGGCAGGACGATGCCGATGAGTCCGGCGGAGAGGAAACCAAGGGCGCAGGCGGCTCCGAAGGCAGCCGATGTGGGCAAGGTGGGATGCCGGAGGGAGCGCCAGAAGCAGTACAGGGCCAGAGTTACCCACAGGGTGAGCAGCATCGCGGGGTAGAGCAGATGGGCAAAGAGGAAGATGCCGCATGAGGTGATGAGAATCAGCGCCGCATAGAAGGCAGCGATGGGCGTGAGAAAAAGGCGGCAGGCAAAGGAGAAGATGAGGACGAAGAGGGCGAGGGCGCAGAAGGCAAGCGGTAGCCGGGCTGCGTAGTCGGAGACTCCGACGGCGCGGAAACTGATGGCGGTAAGCCAGGTGAGGAGCGGCCAGGTCTGAGTGGCGCGGACGCCGTTGATGTGGGGAATGATCCAATCGCCGGTGGATGCCATTTCGCGCGCGGATTCGGCAGTGACGCCGTCCGGGCCGTCAAGCAGCGGGGGCTTGAGCAGCGAGAACGAGGCGTAGAGCAGGATCCAAAGGCCGAGCAGCGGAAAGGCGAAGCGCTTGGCGGTGCGGAATGGATTCACGGAAGAAGCTCGGTCAATTGGCATCGTTCCCACGTCCGAGAATCCGGACGTGGGGCACCCGGCGATTATAGAAAATGCAGGGACCGGGGAGTAGGGAACAGGGGTAGCGAGCGGGGCAGGGTGTGCGCTGGGTCACGGTGCGGCGGGCAGGATGCGGCGATATAGTTAAGACAGCTTCCAACACACGGCATGACTACTGCTCCAAGCATTTCCGGCATTTCCGGCATTTCCGGCGTTTCCAGTGCTTCTGGCGTTTCTCCTGTTTGCGGCGGTTCAGGGGCGCCGGCGACCACGCTGCTTTATGACTACTGGTACCCGGCGAGGCGCAGCGAGGCGCTGCGGGGCAGGAAACTCGCGAAGGCGATGCTGCTGGGGATTCCGCTGGTGCTGGGGCGCAAGGAGGATGGGCGGGTATTTGCGATGCGTGACAGCTGCCCGCACCGGGGGATTCCGCTCTCATGCGGCTGGTTCGACGGCGAGGAATTGACTTGCAAATATCACGGCTGGGCATTCGAGCCGGTGAGCGGGCAATGCGTCGATATTCCATCGCTCACGCCGAGCGATGCGCTCGATCCGAAGAAGATTTACGGCCAGGCGTTTCCATGCGAGGAGCGCGATGGCTATGTGTGGGTGTATGTGCCACAACCCGGTACGGGACGGGCGCGGCGGGAGGGGCTTCCTCCAGTGCCGGAGACTCCGAAGTTTGGAGCGCGGTTCCGGTCGGCGCATCTGACGGCAGAGCTGCCGTGCAATGTCGACCATGGGATCATCGGGCTCATGGATCCGGCGCATGGGCCGTTCGTTCACCAGGCATGGTGGTGGCGAAAGCGGGCGAGCATCCACGAAAAAGAGAAGCACTTCGAGCCGATAGCCGAGGGGTTTCGGATGTCAGCGCATCAGCCGTCGGGCAACAGCGCTCCGTACAAGCTGCTGGGCGTGTACGGCGAGCCGATCACGACGACCATTGACTTTGTACTGCCGAACCGCAGGTATGAGACGATCCGATGCGGGGACAAGTGGTTTTCGAGTCTGACAACTGTAACACCAACGGTTGCAAATGCATGCCGCATCGATGTGTACGGGGCCTGGAACGTGTTTTATGCGGTGCCATTTGTAACTGCGATTGGTAAGTTTTTTGGCAAGCGGTTTGTGCGACAGGACCAGGTGACGATGATCCAGCAGGCGGAGGGCCTGAAGTACGATCCGTCGCTGATGCTAATCGACGATGCGGACCGTCCGGCGAAGTGGTATTTCGCGTTGAAGCAGGCGAGGCTCGATTCGGCCAGGACGGGCGAGCCGATGCGGCATCCGATGGATGGTCCGACCACGCTGAGATGGAGGAGTTGAAGGCGCAAACAACGAATGCGAAGACCTTCGCAGCGCCTAGCTCTCACGCTCAAGGGGAACACCACTCAGATGTTGCTGATTTCTTAGTCTTTGAACATGTGGGTCGCGTGGGTGATCGAAGCTCCCGCGCGCATGGCGGCAGCCACAATTGCCGCTTCGGTCAGCATCGCATCGCTTGCTCCGGCCTGACGCGCTGCTCTTACATGCAGCTCGATGCAGTAGGGACATTGTGTAGTGAGGGCAACGGCAACCGCCATCAACTGCTTGTGCAGGCCATCAATCGCGCCATCTTTGAAGGCTTCTTTGTCAAACGTCCAAAAGGCCTTCATCAGATCGGGCGCATTCTCATCCAGTTTCTTCAACCGGGTCATATTCTTCATGTCGAACATCGGTGTGGCTCCTTTCGGGCGATGCCTTTCAGGTGATAGGAGACACCGCGATGGGGTGGGGTTACAAGTCTTCAGTTGGGGCCAAAGTTTACTCAGGACGAGGACCAGTCAGCGAATCGGAAGAAGCGGGTGCGGACCCGTCGGGACTCGGAGTGGCGGCTGCCCGAGGCATTCGGAATGCCATTCCGCACCGTGCGGTTGGCCGTTTCACGCCAATCTTCATTAACTACAAGGGAAATAACTTCTTGGTAACTATAAATCCACAGAATATTAACTTTCTGTTCAACTGGCGGCAATGCTTACACAATTCCTGTCCACATATTCTCGACGGGTTGACGCCTACGGCGCAACACAGGAGGCAGTATGACCGTGAAGCAAGTCGCAGCAAGGGTTGTGCGAACGGTGCGGGCGGGCGTAATTTCCGCTGCCGTGTTCCAGTTTGCAATTGGCAATTCTTTACTTCAGGCCCAGTCTCCAAGCAATTCACGCGATGACGAGACCAGTTCGCCCATCAAGCACGTGATCGTGATCATCGGAGAGAACCGCACCTTCGATCACGTCTTTGCAACCTATGCTCCGAAAAAGGGGGAGAAGGTGTGGAATCTTCTCTCAGAGGGCATCATCAAAGCCGATGGCACGCCGGGACCCAATTTCTCGAAGTCGGAGCAGAAGGCCGCGACCGACGAAGCGCCCGACGGCTTCCTGCTCAGCCCGCCCAAGAGCAGCTTCTCGGGCGGCGTACTTCCAGCTCCGCTGGTAGGCGGTCCGGTGGAGTCGTGGGTTCCGAATGACAGCCTCAGCGTGGCGAAGGCATCAGAGAATGGCCTCGCCCCGGAGTACTACAAGTACCTGGTCACCGGCGGAACGGAACAAACTGCGAAAACGCCGGACCAGCGCATCAACAACGTGGAAAACCTGCCCCCGGGACCGTTCCAACTGACCAATGGGCAGGACTTTCCCTACGACTCCTATGCAGCGAGCCCGGTACATCGCTTCTATCAGATGTGGCAGCAGTTGGACTGCGATGCAAGCAAGGCGACCGACAAGAATCCTTCGGGATGCGATAACAGTCTGTTTGCCTGGGTCGAGGTGACGGAGGGCGCCGGATCGAACGGGAAGAAACAGCCGGCAAACTTCAGTACCGAATTTTCTCTGGGCTCGGTGACCACGGGCGAAGGCTCGACCGCTCTGGGCTTCTATAACATGCAGCAGGGCGACGTTCCTTACTTCAAGAGCCTGGCCGATAACTATGCGATGAGCGATAACTTCCACCAGTCGGTAAATGGCGGAACGGGCGCGAACCACATCATGTTAGGTCACGGCGACGCGATCTGGTTCAGCGACGGCAAGGGCAATCCGGCCAAACCGCCGCATAATCAGCTTGTGGCGCAGGGAACGCCGAACGCAGGCGTAGTGGATGAGATTGAGAACCCGAATCCGGAGAAGGGCACCAATAACTGGTACATCGAGGACGGGTACGGCGGCGGATCATTCGGGTCTCCATCCTACGGCGGCGGATCGTACACGAACTGCTCAGACCTGAAGCAGCCCGGCGTGGCGGTTATTGTGAATTACCTTCAAGCGCTGCCGACACCTATCGATCCGAATTGCGAGAAGGGTCACTACTATCTGTTGAACAATTACAATCCGGGGTACTTCGGCGACGGAACGAACGCCTATACTGACACCAATGCGAACAACACGGTGTTCACGATTCCTCCGTCGTCGGTGCGCAGCATCGGGGACGAGCTGATCGCCAAGCATATCTCGTGGAAATACTACGGCGAGCAGTGGAACAACTACCTGAAGGACAAGTACCAGCTCAACTACAACGCCATCGGCAAAAACACCGATGAGTATTGCAACATCTGCAATCCGTTCCAGTACGACACGTCGATCATGACGAACGCAGCGGTTCGCACGACCCACCTGAAGGACACCGTCGACTTTTACACCGACATCAAAAACGGCACTCTGCCGGCGGTATCGTTCGTGAAGCCCGATGGGCTGGTCGACGGGCACCCAAACTCTTCGAAGCTGAACCTGTTTGAAGGCTTCACGAAGAAGATAGTCGATGCGGTGAAGGCCAATCCCACGCTATGGAAAGACACGGCAATCTTCGTGACGTTCGACGAGGGCGGCGGCTACTATGACTCAGGCTACGTGCAGCCGCTGGACTTCTTCGGCGACGGCACGCGGATTCCGCTGATTGTGGTGTCGCCATGGGTAAAGGCAGGTCATATTTCGCACGAGTATTCGGACCACGTTTCGATTCTGAAGTTCATCGAGCGGAACTGGGGCCTAGAGACAGTGACGGCCCGCAGCCGCGATAACTTCCCGAATCCGGTGACGGATCCGGCCAATCCATACGTTCCGGTGAACAGCCCGGCAATTGGCGATCTGTTCAGCCTTTTCGATTTTCCGAATAATCAGTAACCGTTTCAATTACGAAATTTGGGCCGGGGCTGAGAGGCTCCGGCCCTTTCTATTGAGCGTGGCGAATGGCGCGCTCGAGAGCCGTTGCGGCGTTCTGGAATATCGGTTTGCCGTGGCCGACGGCGATTTTTTGCGGCTGGAATTCGAGCAGGCGGCGGGCGCCGGCGACGGCGGTGGGTTTATGCCAGGTGCCCCAATCGATGGGGGGAAACAGAAGCGACGCGTCCCCCGCGACGCGGAGTCCACCGATGGTCACGAGAGCATCCCCGGCGATGAGGGTTGCGGAGCGGGTGTCATAGAAACAGATGTGGCCCGGGGTGTGTCCGGGGGTTGCGATGACCCGTAGCGAGCCATACATTTCGCCGTCGTTGAGCAGCACAGAGGGGATGGTCTTGACTTTGGGAAAAGTGCCTTTCGGCCTGGTGTGAGGCTCTCCGGGCTCAGTATGGAAGTCACGCTGGAGCAGGCGTGATTCGCGGCGTCCGACGGCAACTTCGATCCCGGCCATTTCGTTCGCAAGCGCGTCCAGTGATCCGACGTGATCGCCGTGCACATGAGTGAGGGCAATGCGGCGGAGCCTGCGGTTAAGGAGATGGACGGCGTCGAGAATGGCTTTTGCCGAGCCCCCGATCATGGTGTCGATGAGGGTGAGTCCGTTATCCTCGCGGACGAGGTAGCAATTCACGAGACCGAGGCGGGAAAGCTGAATAATTTCTGAAGTAATTTCAACTTGTTTCATGCATGAGGCATTCTCTCACCCCGCATTCAGGGGTGGGAAGGCGTTTCCGGCTCCGGTGCCTGCTCCTCGATGATGAGCTCGTCGACAGAAATGCCCATGAGCTGGCCGATCTGCCTGAACTTTTCTTCCCAGGCGGCAGCGCGCCGGCCTTCGGCTTCAGGACCGTTCTCTCCGTTGCCATTGAGCAGGGCAGCCGCACCCTGCCTGTTTGGGTCGTGCAGGCGCCGGTAGACGTCGTACCAGATGTTCTGGGCCTGCCAGAGATTTCCCTCGAAGGGCAATTCGTTGATGGTGCGGGCGACAAAGAGAGCGTTCTCGACGGCCGGAGTCTGGTCTTCACCAGGAGTCAGGACGGCTTGCTGCAGCTGCAGCATCGCGTCTTTCATCTGGCGGTCGGCGATGTAGCTGAGGATGGGCCTTTCGATCTCGACCTTGTCGGATTGCGCGAGTCCGAGATAGAGCCGGAGCTGGACGGCATCGATAGGCTCGGCTTCGAGAGCGCGCCTGAGGCCGGCGTTGATGGCGTAAGTGGCGGCGACGGTGAGAACCATGGGACGCTGCAATCCGGTCTGACTGAGGAAGTGCATCAGCGAAGCCTGGTCCTCGTAGATGGAGGCGAGGCTGGCTTCGACCCGCTGCAGGCGCGGCTTGAGGATGAGCTCGAGGATGCGCTGCTGCTCGTCGCGGAAGAGCGAGCGGATGGAATATGTGGTGCGGTCGAAGTAACGGTCGAAGCCCCGGATGACCTCGGGGAAGTCAGCCTGAATGAAGGCGGCGCGCGCAGTACGGGCAAAGTCGCCGAATGCCGCGTCTTCCCCCGGCTTGTGGCGCTTAACTGCCGCAGAGATGTTCTGATCGCCGAAATGGAGGACGGCGAAGACGACGGTCTCCTGCTCTTCGGTGATCTTCGAGCAGATGTGGGCCTTGCCGGTGACGAGGCGGCCGCGCCCAGAGGATTCGACGTCGTACTGCAGGCGACGGACGGAATAGCAGAAGAGGTCGGTGGTGTCAGGATAGCTGGTGAAGATGGAGCTGATGGCGTAATGAGCTCCGACCTGCTCGAGGCCCACCTCCATGCTTTTTCCGCCGATCTGGTAGACTTTTGCGCCGTCGCCCCATTCAGGGATGTTGCTGCGGGCGGTGCTGAGCCGGCGCTTGAATTCGGCTTCGAGCCCGGCGGCCTGCTCTCCGAAGAGGCAGCGCGCGAGCTGCAGCACCCGGGCGGCGTAGGCGATCACCTGCACAGTCTCGATGCCGGATATCTCGTCGAAGAACCAGCCGCAACTGGTGTACATCAGCTGCGCATGGCGCTCGAGCTCCATGAGCTCGAAGGCGCGGGTGGCTTCGGCTGGATCAAGCTGCCGGGAGGCGTGCGTGGCGAAGAAGGCGTCCCTGTTCTGGGGGCTGCGATCGAGGATGACAGAGATGTAAGCGTCGCGGGCCTGGTCGACGTCTTTGAAGAGCTGAGAGCCAAGCTGGTGAACCATGGGAGCGACGCTGTCGCGAAGCCAGTCAAGAGCTTCGCGGAGAGGCTGCCGCCATTGCTGATTCCAGCCTGCGCGGCCGCTGCTGCAACTGCAGTCGGAGCGCCAGCGCTCGATGCCGTGGGAGCAGCTCCATGAGGTGTCTTCGACGATCTGAGCTTCCCATGCGGGCGGAAACTTGTCGAGGAACTCGCCGTAGTTGGTGAGATGAACTCCCTCCTGCTCTTCGATGAATTTGAGGGCCCAGGCGAGGGCCATCTCACCGTATTTATGGTGGTGGCCATAGCTTTCCCCATCGGTGGCGACGTGGACGATCTGGGCGTGATCGCTCTTGTCGGAAAACCCGGCGAGGAGGCGGCGGGCGAAGTTCTCTCCATCGTGGAGCAGGCCTTCGAAGGCGATGGCGCGGGAACGGGGCCCATCGTAGAAGAAGGCAGCGATGGAGCGGCCTTCATTGAGGTGGACGAGGTAGGGCCGAGTCGTGTCGACGGCGGCGTTCGGGGTTTCTTTCCAGGGGATTTCCGCCGCACGCTCGGGGGACGCGATGCCGTTGGGCGCGGGGCCGCTGCCATCGAGCGCAGCGACTGCAGGGCCCTTGGCGTGCTTTGTATGCCGGGGCTTTGCATGTCTGGCTATTTTGGCCGGGGCGGGGAGTTTGCGCATGCGCGCGCACTGGTGGGGCGCGAGGACGACGAAGCGAATGCCGTGTTCGGCAAGGATGTCGAGGGTTTCGAAATCGACAGCGGTCTCGGCAAGCCACATGCCTTCGGGCATGCGTCCGAAGCGGGATTGGAAGTCGGCGATGCCCCAGCGGACCTGCGTGATCTTGTCGCGGGTGGAAGCGAGCGGCATGATGACGTGGTTGTAGACCTGGGCCATGGCCGAGCCGTGTCCGCCGAAGCGCTGGCGGCTGCGCGTATCGGCATCGAGGATCATCTGGTAGACGCGGTGGGCGTTGTCCTTGAGCCAGGAGAGCAGGGTGGGCCCAAAGTTGAAGCTGATGCGGCTGTAGTTGTTGACGATGCGGACGATCTTGCCGTGCCCATTGAGGATGCGGGCGGCACCGTTCGGGGCATAGCATTCGGAGGTGATGCGCTCGTTCCAGTCGTGATAGGGAGCGGCAGATGGCTGGGTTTCGACGGCCTCAAGCCAAGGGTTTTCCCGCGGCGGTTGATAAAAATGGCCGTGAATGCAGACGTACTTGCCGGGGGGTGCCATCGTGACTGATCTCCTTCTATGCTGCCCTGGAGTATTAAAAGGTAATTGGAAGGTGAGCGCCACCTTCGGGCGCAACAACGAATGCCGATGCTGCTGGTTGATTTGACGCAAGACTTTCTGAATCAGCCACTTGTATTGGTAAATGCCTCATTTGTGGGAGTTATTGCCGAACCATTTGCATGCTACGCTCAATCACCATGCTCAGAACCAGCTTCGACCAGAAGCCCGTCCGGTATCTGCCCTGGGTTTGCGCCCTGCTGACCGTCTTTTGCATCCTGGCCGCGCTGCCGTTTGGAAACGTGGCGTTCGGAGACGACTGGTCCTACTCGGCGACCGCCAATTCGGTTGCACAGACCGGGCATTTCAGATTTACGGGCTGGAGCACTCCTTCACTGGGAATTGACGCCTACTGGGCCGCCTTCCTGATTCGCATTTTCGGCTATTCCTACCAGGTGACCCGGCTTTCGACCTTACCGTTTGCCGGCGGCTGTGCTCTGCTGCTGTTTGCACTGGGCCGCCGGTTTGGGCTCTCGCCCTCCTGGTGCGCCTTCCTCACACTGGCTTTGATGCTGAATCCGGTCATGATTCCGACGGGCGCGACGTTCCTGACGGATGTCCCGGGCCTGTTTTTTCTACTGCTGACTTTCTACGGACTGGTTCGGGCGCTACAGACGCAGAAATGGGAGCAGGCTGTGGGATGGCTGGCAGTGGCTACGCTTGCCGGGGCCATGGGTGGAACGATCCGCCAACTGGTCTTCTTCGGAGCGTTTGCTTCTCTGCCGGCGATCGTGCTGGTGCGGCGCAGGGATTTTCGGGTCGCAGGCTCGGCCCTGGTGCTTTGGCTGGCGCTGTGCTGGTGGATGAAGGTTTTCGTGCATTGGTTCATGGTGCAGCCGAACACGGAAAACACACCCATGTCGACGCTGGCGCACGACTGGATCCACGGCCCAGTGTGGTCGGTATATTCGCTATTCATTTTTCTGTTTACGGGGGCCGAATTCGCTCTTCCGCTGGCGGTCTTCGGTCTGGTGACCCGCAGGAAGCCTCCTCTCTGGTTCTGGGCGGCAATGGCGGTCGTGACAGCCGGTTCGCTGCTCTGCCTCAAGCATCTTCAGCATGACTGGAACGTGGTTCCTTACGGGAATGTGCTGAGCTATTTCGGGATTTTCGAGGGGAACTATCTGCTGGGGGGGAGGCCGAGAAGCGCCCCTTACGTGGTATTTCTGGTATTTACACTGATGACGTTTGTGGCCTGGGGCTTATTCGCCTGGGAGCTGCTTCCGGCAGCCGATGAATGGCGAAATGGATCGCCAGAGCGATGGAACCGGATCAAGGCGTTCCTCGCGGGGAAGGCAGGTCAGCTCTCGACGGGCGAAATCTGGGCCGCCGTCTTCATCCCGTATTACGCGATCTATATCTGGGTGATCTGGGCGCGCGTTGCCGGGACGATTTTTTTCGACAGGTATCCCATTCCATTGCTGCCCGGGGTTTTCCTCGGCAGCCTTTATCTTCTTCAGAAGCGGCAGGGACCGAAGGGCATGCCGCCGTTTCGTATCCCCACCCTCGCCTGGGCGATGGTGGCGGTTTTCGGGCTATACGGAATCTGCATCAGCCACGACTTCTTCGCTCTGTTACGCGCAGAAAAGCAGGCCGCTGAGACATTGCAGAAGCTGGGAATCCCCAGGAACAAAATCAGCGCCGGATTCGAATACGACGCAACGACCCAGTCGAACGCCGAGTTTTACATGGTGAGAAAAGCAGCCGCCGTGCAGGACGACCGGCTGGTGAAGCTGCACTGGTATATACGGATGCTTCCCGTGGTCCAGCCGCGGTATTTTGTGGTCGGGTCAGACGTGGATGGGCTGAAGGAGACGGTGTATCCGGCGACGAGGTATGAAACCTGGCTGCCGCCGTTTCATCGCGAATTGAAGGTTGAGGAACTCAATCAAACGGGACCAGGGCCAGCCGACACTTCGACAGCGGCGAATTCCTCGCAAACGCGTGAAGTGACCTCGCAAAACTAAAGCCTCACTCGTATCGGAGTGCCTCGATGGGGTCGAGGGTGGCGGCTTTCCAGGCAGGATAGATGCCGAAGATCAGGCCGATGGCACAGGAGACGGTGAATCCGATAATGGCCCAGATGGGCGACATGGACGCCGGCAATGCGGCGATCAGCGTCCTTATGAGCAAGGTAATAGCCCCGCCGATCAGAATGCCTATGATGCCTCCGATGGCACAGAGGGTAATGGCCTCGGTAGTGAACTGGACGAGGATGTTGCGTTTGGTGGCTCCGATGGCCTTGCGGACGCCGATCTCGCGGGTGCGCTCGGTGACCGACACGAGCATGATGTTCATAACGCCCACGCCTCCGACCATAAGACCGACACTTGAGACGGCGACCATGAAGATGGCCAGGCCGCCGGTGAGCTGGTTCCAGAGGCGGGCGATGGAATCAGGCGCGAAGATCTCGAAGTTGTCTTTCTGCCAAGCCGTGACCTTGCGACGGCGGCGCAGCAGCTCGCGGATTTCGTCTTCAACGAGGCTGCGGTTGCGGGGATCGTCGTACTTGACGCTGAGCCAGTAGTCCTTTTCCTCGGGGTGCAGTTTGAGGAAGGTGTGCAACGGGAAGGTGGCCTTGTTGTCCTCAGGGTTGTCGCCGCCGCCGAAGACCTGCTTGCGTTTCTCAAAGACGCCGATGACGGTGAAGAGATCGCCCTCAATATTGACTTCCTTGCCGATGGCACTCTCGTTGCCAAATAGCTTTTCGGCGGTGTCATGTCCGAGAATGACGACGTTGGCGCGGCGCTGGTCTTCGTCTTCGGTGAAGAGCCGGCCCTGAGTGAGGCCGAGTTCATAAATGTCGCGGACAGCGGTGGTATTGCCCTCCTCCATGGTGCCCTGCGCCTTTTTGTTGCCATACTTCACGCCGATGACGCCGACCTGGAAGATCTTGTTGACGTGGCGCAGAGAGGCATCGGCGGCAATCACGTGCGGGAGTGTGCTCATCGCTACTGCGTCTTCCAGGGTGAGACGCTTGCGGGCAAGCATTTCAGTGGTGGGGCGCACGCCGATGACCGGCATATGGAAGATCCAGAGGACATTCGAGCCTATGGAGTTGACCCAGTCCTGGATGTTGGCGTTGAGTCCGCCAATGATCGAGGAGATGGTGATGACGGTGGTGACACCGATGACGATGCCGAGGATGGTGAGGCTGGAGCGCAATTTGTTGGTGCGCACCGTCTCCAGGGCCATTCGGATGGATTCGCCGGAGCTGCCGAATTTCAATTTCATCTCGGTATCCTCATAATTCAGAACGCAGGGCGACGATGGGGTCGAGCATGGCCGCCTGGCGCGCCGGATAAACGCCGAAGAAGATGCCGATGCCGGCCGAAACAAAGATGGCGACCAGCACGGACCAGAGTGCAATGTCTGAGGGAAAGCCGACGATGAGCGTGACGAGTTTGGCGACTCCGGCGCCGGCGAGTATGCCGATGATACCGCCGACCAGGGACATGGAGCCGGCCTCGATGAGGAACTGGAGGAGTATGTCCTGATAGCGCGCTCCCAACGCTTTGCGGACGCCGATCTCGCGGGTGCGCTCGGTGACGGAGACCAGCATGATGTTCATAATGACGATGCCTCCGACGACGAGAGAAATGCTGGCGATGCCGATGACGACGAAGAGAAAAGTCTGACTGATGCTCTTCCAGAGGCCGACGAAGGTTTCGTTGGTGGAAAGCTCAAAGCTATCTTCGGCTCCGGGAGCATCGTGGCGCCGAGCGCGGAGCAGCGCACGGGCCTCATCGGCTGCGCGATCGAGGACGGCACCTACAGCGCCGGCCTTCACGTAGATGGTGACGCTGTCATTGGTTCCGTAGGTGTGCTGGTAGGCAGAGATCGGCACGGCGACATAGTTATCCTGGCTTTGCCCCAAAGTGGAGCCCTGACGCTCGCCGACGCCGATGACGGTGTAGGGAACACCATCGACACGGACCTCCTGTCCGATGGGATCGACATTCGGCAGCAGTTTGTCGACGATGTCATAGCCGATGATGGCGACCCGGGCCGCATACTGCTCGTCGGCGGGGACGAAGCTGCGGCCAAGTACAACATTGAGGTTGGTGATGGCGGGCATGTTCCAGGTCCAGCCGCGGATATCGGTGTTGTCACTGGAGTGATTGGAGACGACAACTTTTCCGCTGGTGTTCAGCAGCGCTCCAACCGCAGGGCAAGCCTTACAGTTGTCGCGGATGGCGTAGTAGTCCTCGATCTGGAGCTTCTTACGCTTTTCGAATTTCTGCCACTGCTCGTAGCTGAAGATGACGGGCGACTGCTTAGAGAGGGTAAAGACGTCGGCGCCGTATCCATAGACTTTGGTAGCGACATACTGGTTGACACCGTTGGTGAGGGTGATAACGGCGATGACGGAGGACACTCCGATGACCACGCCGATGAGCGTCAATACGGTGCGGAGTTTGTTTGCCCAGAGGGACTGGAGCGCGATTTTGAAGGCTTCTTTGAAATCCATGTCGATCGATTTCCAGGTCAACGGGGGCGGCAGGTCAAGTTTAGCAACGCCGGAACGCAGCGATGCTTAAATTGTGACCGGCGGAAGCCGTCGCGCACAGCACCGCCCCGAGCCCTCGTGGATGGATATACGAAGGGCGAATGGATTTGGTTCCTTGAAAAGGGGGAGGCACCCACGTCCCGGAGGCGGGACGTGGGGCACCCGGGGCGGTCAGGGTGTGATTAATTCGCCTGCAAAAGTGAATGTACCCACGACCGTTCCGCCACCGCCTTGTGGATCTGCCTCAAGTGGAAACGTGGTGAGTTTGATGGTCCCCGATATCGCCTTCCGATCCTGACTGAGAGTGAAAGTGTAGTCCAGGCGCACAACATCCGCGTTGGGCGGATAGTCGAAGTCAATCGTTCTGGCGACTAGCCCATCGTTGGAGAACTTCCAGGAGCCGAGCTGGCTGGAGAAGAAAAATGTCGGGCCGCCCTGACCAGAATCGATTACCGACATGGTGTGATCAGCGTGCAGCGTGATTACACCGCGAGAAGCGAAATTGCCCTGCGAATCCTTGACTGTTGTGACATAGGACGCACCGTGGAAGCCTTGACTGTCGGCGTTCTCGGCGCGCAATGAGGTGATTGACCCTGCGGTAAGCAGTGCGAAGACACCGAGTGTAATCCAAAAACGAGGATGCTTCATCGGCTTTTACCTCCAAGAAAGGTATATCCGAGGACATTTGTTTAAATATTTTCATTCATTAAATAAGAATTAAATATTGAGGATTAGCCGACGTTTGTCATCCAGGGGCACCCGGGAGAGAGCCCACGTCCCAAAGGCGGGACGTGGGCCACCCTGGTTTGTGGCCGGATCAGGCGGT
>JAFAMZ010000384.1 GCA_019232935.1 Silvibacterium sp. | reverse complement strand
GCTGCCTCTGCTGCGCCAAGCGTCGGCGGCGAGTCCGGCGTACTGACCGAGATGAACCAGAGGTTCGTCTGCTCTTTCGTAGGCGGCTTTCTTTGCTGGGTCGATGACGGAATGATTCGCGTCGGTGTAGTAGCTTTCGGCATCGATTGTGTTTGTAAATGCAGGTGGAGCAGGGCAATCGTACGGGAGATCGGTGGGTGTGATAGCCGGTGAATCCCAGGGTGAGCGAAGCCGCTCGGCGTGCGCGCTTACACAGGCCAGCAGTCCGAGAGCCAGAAGCCAGCGGAAGGATGTGCTTGGCATAATGCGGTAATGTTATCGCGAGCGCTCATGACGCCGGCACAAAGGAGGACACTGTGAACGGCAATTCTCTCGGGATTTTCTATTCTGCCGTAGTTCGGGTTCTTGTCATCTGCAGCGTGACATTTCTCCCCGCTCCCCTGGCGAGCGCTGCTCCTGCCGCGGCGCAAATCACCGTTCTCTACGATGCGTTCGGCAAGACGCCTGGCATGCAGGAGGACTGGGGCTATTCAGCTCTCATCGAATACGCCGGCAAGCGCATCCTGTTCGATACCGGCAATAATCCAGACATTCTTGCTCAGAACGCGAAGGCTAAAGGCATCGACCTCTCAAAGCTGGACTTCGTCGTCATGTCGCACCGGCACGGCGACCACATGGGGGGTTTGTCCTATGTGTTGAAGGTGAATCCGGGGGTGAAGATCTACGCACCCAAGGAGTCGTTCGGAGTGTACGGCTCCGACTTGCCCAGCACCTTTTATCGGAAGGATCCATCGCTCCCAGCGGAACAGCGGTACTATGACGGCGTGCCGCCAGAGGTCATGCGGTTTGGGTCCGCCTGGCCTGGGGCGAATTTTCAACTCGTCGACAAAGAAACGGAGATTGCCCCAGGAATCCACCTGATTGCGCTCGTCTCCGATAAGCCGGGAACTCTGGAGCTGCGCGAGCTATCGCTGGCCATGGATACGCCTGAAGGTATGCTGATCGTCGTCGGCTGTTCACACCCGGGCGTCGACAGGATCGTTGCTGCCGCGGCCGCCATCAATCCGCACATTCACATCATTGTCGGTGGGTTTCACCTCGTAGTTGCGAGCGATGCGGACATCGAGAAAATCGTCACCGCCCTGCACGACACCTATAAGGTAGAGTACGTCGCACCGGGTCACTGCACGGGAGAGCCTGCATTCGCGGCGCTGAAAAGGGCATTCGGCAATCATTATCTATACGCTGGGCTTGGTACGATGCTTGGGCCGCTCCAAACCCCGCAGAGGTGAAACTGTTGCCGATCGCTTGGGAGCCCTGCCTGAAATAGATCCTGCTGGTGCTTGAGTAAATCGTTTGAGCTTGACGCGGCCAAGATGGCGAAGTTAGGATGGCCGCGCGTTCTGTAAAGTGGATGTGCTCCCTTTTCCAATATTGTCGTGTTCTGCACCAGGAGGTCCATGAAGTCCGATAAAGTATTGCTCTGCGCTGCCGTTCTGGCCGCGTTTCTGCCGTTGTCTGTCTTCATTGCTCTCGCACAGCCTTATCAGCAGCCGCCAAAAGCGCATCATGCGTGGGACGACAGGTCGCTCTCACCGGATGAGCGCGCGGATATGGTCATCAAAGAGATGACTCTGGACGAAAAGATACAGCTTGTCCACGGAACAGGTTGGGGCGCACTGCGGCCGGGCGATCCGATTCCGCCGCGGTCAAACCTGGGCGCGAGCTATGTGCTGGGAATCGATCGGCTGGGAATCCCCGATATCAACATGGCCGATTCGGCGGTGGGAGTGCGGCTGGCGGCGATGCAGAGCCGGTATGCGACGTTGCTGCCATCGACGCTGGGTGCTGCTTCGAGCTGGGATCCGAAGGGCGCGCAGCTTTATGGATCAGTGATCGGCCGGGAGCTGCGGGCGCAGGGCTACAACATGTCGATTGGCGGCGGCGTGGACATCACGCGCGAGCCACGCAACGGGCGGAATTTCGAGTATGCGGGCGAGGACCCCGTACTGGCAGGCACGATGACCGGCAACCTGATGAAGGGCCTACAGGCGCAGCAGGTCATGGGCGATATCAAGCATTACGCCTTCAACGACCAGGAGACGGGCCGGGATATCCTGAGCGCGAATATCAACCACAAGGCGGCGCGGGAAAGCGACCTGCTGGCCTTCGAGATTGCTATCGGCATTGCCGAGCCCTCGGGCGTGATGTGCGCGTACAACCGGGTGAATGGGGACTACTCGTGCGAGAACGACTGGATCCTTAACCAGGTTTTGAAGAAGAGCTTCGGCTTCAAGGGGTGGGTCCTGAGCGATTGGGGCGGCACGCACAGCACGGTGAAAGCGGCGCTGGCGGGCCTAGACCAGGAAATGCCGGAGGATATCTACTTCGGTGACGCGCTGAAGCAGGCGGTGCAGAAGGGCGAAGTGCCGCTGTCGCGAGTGGAAGATATGGATCATCGGATTCTTCGCAGCATGTTTGCCGCGGGCGTGATCGATAATCCGCCGATGCCGCGGTCGGTGGTCGATCCTTTCAAAGGAAGAGATGACGCGCAACAGATTGCAGAAGAGAGCATCGTGCTGCTAAAGAACGGGAACAATGTTCTGCCGCTCAAAACGCCCGGGTCGATTGCGATTATTGGATCGCATGCGGATGTGGGGGTGCTGTCGGGCGGAGGGTCAGCACAGGTGGATCCTCCGGGCGGCAATGCGGCAAATCCGCATCCGGGCGGCGCGGGCTGGGGCGAGACGGTGTATTTCCCGTCATCGCCGCTGAAGTACATCAAGCAGCATGCGCCGAATGCGAAGGTAGAGTTCAATGCCGGCACGGATAACGCTTCGGCGGCTGCGCTGGCGAAGGCCTCGGACGTGGTGATTGTCTTTGTGAATCAGCCGATGTATGAGAGCCACGATGCGCGCACGTTGTCTCTGCCGGACAACCAGGATGCGCTGGTGAGCGCGGTGGCAGCGGCGAATCCGCACACGATTGTGGTGCTCGAGACGGGCGGGTCGGTAACGATGCCGTGGGACGGCCAGGTGGAGGGGATTCTGGAGGCGTGGTTTCCGGGGATCGGCGGCGGCGAGGCGATTGCAAACTTGCTGTTCGGCGATGTGAATCCTTCGGCGAAGCTGCCGGTGACGTTTGCGAAGAGCGACGATCAACTGGCGTTTCCGCAGGTGCCGGGTATCGATCTCAAGCCGGTGGAGGTCCAGGTGCCCACGGTGATGCGAGGCCAAAGGATCATGCATAATGAGAGGCGTCTGCCGCCCTTCGACGTGGATTACAACGTTCAGGGGGCGCGGGTGGGATACAAGTGGTTCGAGTCGAAGAATCTTCAGCCGCTGTTCCCGTTCGGGTTCGGGCTATCGTACACGAGCTACGAATATTCGGGGCTGAAGGTCGATTCGCAGGGCCACGAAGTCAGCTTCGAGGTGAAGAACACAGGCAGCCGCGCGGGGACGGAGATCGCGGAGGTCTATGCAGCGCTGCCGGCGGCTGCTGGAGAGAACTATAAGCGGCTGGTAGCCTTCGATCGCGTGGCGCTTGCTCCGGGCGAGTCGAAGACGGTGACGCTGCAGATCGATCCGAAGTACGTTTCGGTTTTCGATGAGCAGAAGGACGGTTGGCAGCTTCTTCCAGGAGAGTACAAGGTGCTGGTCGGGACCTCGTCGGCAGAGACGCCGCTGACGGGGAGTTTCCAGATTAAGTAATCTTCACAGTTGCGAATCAAGACGGCATCCGCTGAGGGTGCCGTTTCTGTTTTGCAGGTGCAGCCCTTACAATCTACGGCTGAGATGGCAACCGATCGTTCAGCTCAACTCATAGACGCAATGCGTAGCCGCCAGTTGGTGCGATTCAGTCGCCGATTCGAGGACTGGCAGATTGCTGGCTATGTACTCGATGTTGGTCCAAAGTTCTTCCTCCTCGCGCTTGTTAGCGATCGCATGTGGTTTGACGGTTTTGAATGTTTTCGCATCAGCGACATCCGGAATGTGAAGTCGCATCCGTACACAAAATTCGTAGAGTCTGTTTTGAAAAAGCGCAAAGTTACCAGGCTGAGAAAGCCAAAAGTCAGCGTTGCAAGCGTCGAAGATCTTTTGCGTAGCGCGGGGCGTGCATTTCCGCTGGTGACTATCCATCGCGAGCAGGTCGATCCTGATGCCTGTTGGATCGGTCGCGTGGTGCAGGTCACACATAATCGAGTCTCATTTTTGGAGATAGGCCCCGACGCAGTTTGGGACGATGCACTCTCCGAATATGGGCTGAGCCAAATTACACGAGTAAATTTCGGGGGCGATTACGAGGAGGCTCTTTACCTCGTGGGTGGAGATGCCAAGCGACGGGTACCGTAGAAAGGGAGATCCTTAGAAAGGGAGATCCTTGCTGTTTCCTAAGCCGCAACTGGCTTCGGTTTCGGCGTGAACTTTCGTTTGTAATACGCCGTAGTCGCGATGATCGCGGGCACGCCAATCGCTGAAGGCAGGATCCAGATCCACCAGGCGTGATAGAGCAGCGGGCCGATGGTGACGACGGAGAAGGCGGTCCATGCGGCGATGTAGCTGCCGATCATGCCCTGCAGGTGGGCGTACCACCAGAACATCTTTTCTTTGGGTG
>JAFAMZ010000265.1 GCA_019232935.1 Silvibacterium sp. | reverse complement strand
AGCCCTTCTCGACGTCATTCCCTCCTGGAGAAGAGCGCATCCCGAGGTCACGCTGGCGCACTTTGGCCAGCTTGTGGCGCCGTCGCTGTAAATGTGTGGTAAAAGCTACGGACATTTGAATCCGCCGCCCGGCGCGCACCGTCTAATGGCGAACGGACGCTCCGGGCCAGGCTAGCCTTTATGAAGATCGGCATCACCTGTTATCCCACTTACGGCGGCAGTGGCGTCGTCGCTACCGAACTCGGAATCGAGCTGGCTGCCCTTGGGCACGAAGTGCATTTCATTACCTACTCGCAGCCCTTCCGGCTCACCGGCCGCGAGCACGGAATCTTCTATCACGAGGTTCCGGTCTCGAACTATCCGCTATTCGAGTACCCGCCCTACGATCTGGCTCTCGCCACTCGCATGTCCGACGTCGCTGCGTACTATCAGCTGGATTTGCTGCACGTCCACTATGCGATTCCGCACTCCATTTCTGCCTATCTGGCCCGCCAGATGCTTGCCGAGCGCAACCACCACCTGCCGTTCGTTACCACATTGCACGGAACGGACATAACACTCGTCGGCCTCGACCACTCCTATCTGCCCATTACGCGCTTCGGGATCGACCAGAGCGATGGCGTGACCGCCATCTCCAACTACCTCCGCGAAAAGACCATCACTGAATTCCGGGTAAAGGGTGAGATCGAGGTTGTTCCAAACTTCGTGAACTGCGATGTTTACGCCCCGCTGAATCCCGAGGTCCGCGCTGCAGGGCGAGCCCAGTTTGCAGAGAACGGGGAAAAGATACTCGTCCACCTGTCGAACTTCCGCCCCGTAAAGCGCGCTGCCGATGCCGTCGAGGTCTTCTCAAGAGTGACAAATGAAATTCCGGCCCGGCTGCTCTTGATCGGCGACGGCCCGGACCGCTCGCAGGCCGAATGGATCGCGCAGCGCAAAGGCATCCAGGATCGCGTCCATTTTCTGGGCAAGCTGCCCAGCGTGAGCGACATCCTTCCGCTCGCCGACCTGATGCTAATGCCCAGTGAAATGGAATCCTTCGGTCTCGCGGCTCTCGAAGCCATGGCCTGCCGCGTACCGGCGATTGCGACTGCTGTCGGCGGCGTCCCGGAACTGATCGAAGACGGCGTCAACGGCCGCCTCATCGCCGTTGGCGATGTAGATGCAATGGCTCAGGCCGCCGTCGAACTGCTCAGTGACAACGTGAAGCACGACGCAATGGCGTCTGCAGGACGCCAGACCGCCCGCAAAAAGTTCTGTGCGACACAAATTATTCCCCAGTACGAGGACTTTTACGAGCGAGTACTCGACCGCGCCGCCGCCGGCGTGAACTGAGCCTCGTCCGCGTTCTCCAGGCTGAGCGGAATCGCCAGTGTCACCTTCGTCCCCCGTCCTGGGCGGCTAACCACATCGAACATTGCCGCACCCCCGAAGAGCACCTCCAGCCGCTCGCGCACGTTTTTCATGCCGATTCCTGTCCCATGCAGCACGCCGCTCGAGTGCGAGCGGCCCGGTGCGATACCCACACCGTCGTCTTCGACCTCGATGATCATCCGTCCGCCATCGATTCTGCTGCGGACGGTAACGGTCCCTCCGCTGATGCGGGGCTCAAGCCCGTGCTTGATGCTGTTCTCGACCAGCGGCTGCAGCAGCATGCTCGGCACAAACAGGTCCAGTGTGGCCGGATCGATTTCCTTGACCACCCTCAGTTTGTCGGCGCCGAACCGCACCACCTCGATGCTGAGATAGTCGTCCGTGAAGCTCAGTTCGTCGCGCAGCAGCACATACGAGTCATGGTCCTTAAGCATCGTGCGCAGGATATTCGCCAGTTTCACAATTAACTCGCGCGCCTGCTCCGGCCGGAAGCGCACCAGCGATGCGATCGAGTTCAGCGTATTGAAGAGGAAGTGCGGATTGATCTGCCTCTGCAATGCATCCAGCCGCGCTTCAAGCAGCAGCCGCTTCTGCTCCTCGAGGCTTCGCTCGGTGCGAATCGCATTCCATATCTTCAGCGGAATGCCCACCACCACTGCCGCGCATGCCCATGTCGCCAGGCGCACCGGCCAGCTGTCGGTGGTGAGCGCAAACAACCGATTTGGATAAAGCAAGTGGAGCCACGCCCGCACGATTTCCATGCTGACGATCAGGATCAGCAGCAATACCTGCCTGTCGAACCGGGGCTTCCGCAAGTTGCGCCGTACCCAGCGGTAAATACTCAGGTCGATGAACGGCGAGAACGACCAGACTTCCTCCTGCTCGACGAACTTTCCATACAGACCCGCCGTGATTGCCACCGCAACTAAAAACGGCAGCGCGAGGTATTCACGATGAAGAACAGCCGGCAGCGACAGTATTGCGGCGCCGACCGTCGCCGAAAGGGGCCCCAGCAGGATTCCCAGAATGATCGTCGTCTCGAAAGAAATGTCCGCCGCGAAAAAGTTTGGCACTACTACCCGCACCCATACGCCCAACGCCAGCGGAACGCAGATGAACGCGAGCAGTCCCAGGGTCTGCGACGGCCTGCGATTCTGATTAAAGAGCAGGTTTTGGAAGGCCCGCGCGCGGGCCAGCGCGCTCGAAACCGCTGCGGCTACGCCCAGCTTCACCAGCAGCGTGATAAGTATGAGCCTCGACTCGATCACAGTCTTACTTTACGCCCAGCAGGAATGGGTGCCCCACAGCTTGCCCTGATCTTGCCGAAGCGTCCGGGTTCTCCCGCGTGATATCGGCCCTTGAGAATCTGCGCGCGTATCCGCCGCATCTATAATGCAGCCATGCCCCTGGAAAGTGTTCACAAAGTCGCCGATGCGGATTTCCCTACCCGCTGGGGACACTTCCGCATCCTCGGCTTCGAAGGAAAAGCGGTCTCGCCCGAGCCCTGCAAACCAGGAGCAATTCCGCTCCCGGCACCCACCGAGGGCGCCGTCGCGCTGGTGATGGGCGACATCCACTCCGCCGCTCCCATTGTCCGCATCCACTCCCAATGCCTCACCGGGGACGTCTTCCACTCACTGCGTTGCGATTGCCGCCAACAGCTTGAGCTCGCCCTCGCGCGCATAGCCGAAGAAGGCGCCGGTATCCTGATTTACGAGCAGCAGGAAGGCCGCGGTATCGGCCTTATGCCCAAGCTGCGCGCCTACGAACTCCAGGACCGCGGCTTCGACACAGTTGAAGCTAATATCGAGCTGGGCTACAAGCCCGACTGCCGCGAGTTCGAGCTTCCCGCCGCCATCCTCCGCCAGCTCGGCTTGGGTTCGGTCCGGCTCATCACCAACAATCCCGAGAAGGTCGAGGCTCTTGAGGCGGCAGGCATCATCGTGGTCGAGCGCGTCTCCGCCCAGGTCGAACCCGAAGAGAGCTTCGAGCACTACCTCAAAATCAAGCGGGAAAAGATGGGCCACATCCACGACGGCGTCGAGATCCGGACCGCCCCGTAGCTGCGCTTCTCATTCCTACCACGGGTAATCGTTTGCAGCCCTGAAATTCGTGAACGACACGCTGATGCTGACGTCCAGCGAACGTACGTGGTGCCACCATCCCACCGGAATAAACAGTACCTGCCCCGGCTCAAGGAGGAACTTCAGCATCGTTGCCTTCTCGAAGAGCGGAAACCTGTTATAGTCCGGCTTCTCGCAATCGACCGCACTGTAGACGCCGATATTGTTGTAGACATAGGGCGTCTGAAATGACGGAATCAGCGTGACGCTCTTTCGCCCAAACACCTGCGCCAGCAGGATATTCATCGCATCATGGTGCAGCGGAGTCACCGTTCCGCCCGGCCCGAACCAGAGAAACATCCGCGATTGCGCCCGCGCCGGGTCCAGGATGTGCTCGAGCACTCGCGCCTCATCGAGCAGAGCTTTCATACTTCCTGAGTCGAGCGACCGATTGTTCGCGACCATGTAGAAATCATTCGTTTGTCCGGCCTGCTTTACGCGATCCACAAATTCGTGCAGGCGCGTGCGAGTCTTGTGCTGGTCGGAATTGATCTCATAGTTCTGGTCGGCGCTCCGTCCTGCCATAACTTCGACCATCTCATTCCCGCAGCGCGCCTTCAGATAGTCGGGATTCCACCGCGCCAGCGCGGGATAGCTGCGCAGGCCGTCTTGAAAGACCACCGGCCGATTGACCGAGTAGTAGCAGCGGAAGAATTCTTCTGCTTCAAGGTTCGACCGCCGCTCGATCGCCTTTGCGCCTTTGGTGTGAGCCCAAAGCTCGGAATAGATGGCCATCATGGCCTCGAGCTTCTTCAGTTTTTGCGCGACCTTCGCCGCCCCCTTCGTTTCCAGTGTCGCCTTGGAGACTTGTTGCCGCGCCGCGCCGCGATCAAATCCATTTTTTACGAGGATATCGACCAGCTGGTTTTCCTCGATCCCCAGAATGCGGTTCTCCTCAATCCACCCGACCCAGCGCGGTGGAATTACCGTCGAATTTGCCATTGCAGTCGCCATGGTCGGCCATTCTAAGTCATTTGAGCGAAACAGGCCCCGCGTTCATCGTGCCCGCAATGCCGCTCCCGTTACAGAATTTCGCGCGCAAAGGCTGAAACACACTCGTCCGCGTCAACAGGAAATGATTGACAGCCAGCAATCGTCCCCGGATAATTCCCTCGACCAGCACCCGCCGGAACAGCTTCAATCCGGCCCGCCCCACCTCCATGCAACGGGCCGTATGTTCCGGCTCACCATCTTTCAGGAGCCGGCACATGACAAAAGAACGGGCCTGGAAGCAGCCATACACCAAAGCCGAGAACCCGGTTGCCGAATTCGCGGTTTTGACGCAGATCGAAGATGAGTGGATGGCCGCACGTCTGTCCGGAAAGAGGAAAAACGTCGAGCAGCTGATCGATGACGCCTATCGCGGCGCCACTTCCCACGGTTTGGCGCAGACGAAAAAAGAACTGGTCGATTCAGTCGGCTCTTCGCCGGGCGAGTTCACCGAGTGCGTTCACTCCGAGCGTGCGATCGACCTGGTCGGCACCATGGCCATTTCAACCGGTGTTGCCACGCTCGTGTCCCCGAAACACCTGCATTCCTATCGGTATCTCCGCGTTTATGTCAAATCTCGCGGGAAATGGAAGTTAATCGCATCGCAATCAACTCCGCTGTCTTCGCCCTGATCGGTAAGCCCACAATGAACCGGGAAAGACTCATACTCTGTGCCGCAACCATTAATTCCGGCGTGCGGCACCGCTACCTCATGCTGCGCCGGGTCAGAGCTTACGCGGACCGTTACGGATACAACGTGCGCATGCTCTGGGGCCTCACAGAAGCAGTGGCCAACCATTGCCACGACGAGCTTTTCTCCTCTGTGGCCGGGGTCGATATTCGCAATATTTCCCGGGCCGATCTGAAAGAGATCAAAGATCTCTGCGAACGAGACGGAGGGTTTACCTATGAAGGCGAGCCTTTCCATATGATTCGCGCATACCAGGGACAGGGCGATCGCTTCTTTTGCTGGGACCTCGAAGGTTCAAACCACCTGGCCCTGCTTGTTCCGCAACCGTTCCCTCAGCTTTTAGCTGCCCCAAACCCAACCCTCCAGGCAGAGATAGATGCATACATCAAAGTCAACCGCGTTCACCAGCGACTGGGAATCCGCGTGCGCGCCATGGAGCTGCCCCATCAAAAAGACGGCATTCACCGCCTCAAGTCTGAGCTCGACGCAGTACTGCACTCGCTTTACCGCATTCCGTGGTATGTGCCCGTCTTTATCGTCACTGACTCGGAATATGTTCAGCAGACCCTGGTCTCCCACTTCGTCGACTCCGCTTGCTTTGCCAAGGAGTTCGAGGCCATCGAGCCCTCCGGTCGCTATGTCAACCGCGACGACCGCCACGCGATGAAAACATTCGTCAAAGAGATCGGCGTTCTCTGCGCCTGCAAGAAGATCATCAGCTACGGAGGCTTCCTCAACGACTGCTCCGTCCAGTCGAAACTCCTCAAGGAGCCCTACGACGAAGCAGCCTTCCTGAACGTCGCGTCGGCATAGCTTCCCCATCCCCTCGCCTCTGTCATCCTGAGCCCGAGTCTCGCAGACATATCGCGAGACGCGAAGCGAAGCGAAGCATCTGCTTCTCGGATCCTTCCGGGAACCGCGGGCCACAGCCGGTGTCTATTCCCGCAGGTGTCTCGTTCTCTCAACTTCATCCGTTGGAGAGATTCATGTTCGACGACAGTCTCGTCGAGTCCGCTGGACGCATCCGCACACGCAGCAGATGGTTCGCAATCGGTTCACTCTTGCTTGAGGCGGCGCTTGCAGGAGCGCTGATCCTGATTCCCTTTCTTCATCCTGCAGCCCTGCCAAAACAGGCGCTGACCATGATGCTCACCGCTCCTCCGCCACCATCTGCGCCGGCCGAAATACCCGCGCACGCCGCAACAGCTCACCGGGCCAGCCCTCTCGCGCTCTCGGCGATTGCCACTCCCAGGACAATACCGCAACATCCGCAAATGGTCGACGACAGAGTCCCTGGTCCGATCGACCTGGGACGTAATGGAGGCACCGGCTCGGACGTGATCGGCTCACTGCCCAACGTCGGCACGCCGGCTCCGCCTGCGGTAAAACCCGAGCCCCGGCCGACGCCAGGACCATTTCGCGTCTCCGCAGGGGTCGCCGCAGGCCATCTCCTCGCGCCCATCCAGCCCATCTATCCGGCAATCGTCCGGGAGACCCGAATTCAGGGAACCGTAGTCGTTGAGGCAGTCATCTCAAAAGAAGGTCTCGTCGTGCGCGCCCGCGTCGTCAGCGGGCCGCCAATGCTTGCACCCTCTGCGCTGAATGCAATTCAGCAGGCGCACTACGAACCTTACCGGCTGAACGGCGAACCGGTGGAGGTCGAAACCACCATCAGCGTTATCTTCCGGCTCGATTAGCGCCGGAAGAATCTAACCCCTGTGCCGTTTTCTGCCATCTATGATGAGGAGATGCAGATTCTTCTTTACTCCGCCTCGTGGTGTCGCGATTGCCGCGAGGCGAAGCGTTTCCTCGACAAACACAACCTCCCCTACACCGAAGTCGATATCGAAAACACGCCCGGCGCAGCCGCCGAGGTGGTCCGTCACGTCGGCAAGCGAGCAATTCCCCAGCTTGTCATTGACGGAGAGTGGGTGCAGCCCTATCGCCCCGGCCGGGGCTTTCTCTACGAAGAAATGAGCGAGCGCCTGGGGCTCGTCCACGACTAAACCGCACTTTCCGCCGAGCCCGGTTCCGCGGCGCTAAGAAACGGAAATCGCCGTACCCGCTGGCGCAGTGTTTCTCTCTGCCAGGCCAGAGCGCGCGCATGAAGCATATCGCCTAATCGAATCGCTCCCAATTGCTCTTGTGTTTCCGGATCGACGACCGCAACCTCGAACAGCTTCGCCGCGGCCATCCGTTCCGCTACTGTGCGGAGCGTTTCTCCCGGATACGCGACAGAGATTGACGTGATCCGCTGCGGCTCCGCGATGGTCGCACTCGCCCCGGCTCGCATCACCTGCGAAACCGTCATGGTCTCCAGCGGATCGACCGAATATTCCCGGCTCAGATGATAGCCGCGCCGGCTCAGCCGTTCCGTCAGAATCGAACGCCGCTGCAGCAGCACCGTAAACGCGTGTGCCGCTACCGATGCCATCAGCAGCGGCAGAATCAGGGTGTAGTTGTGTGTCAGCTCCATGGCCAGTGCCGTCGCCGTCAGCGGGCATCCAATCGCGCCCGACAGTACCGCCGCCATACCGATCAGCGGCCATGCGCCTGTCTCCAGACCCGGCAACCCCGGCGAAAGCAGCGCACCAAGCGCGCCGCCAATCATCAGCAGCGGCGCGAGAATGCCCCCCGAAGTCCCTGACCCCAGCGAAAACGACCAGATGATGCTCTTCACGATGAGCACGCCCAGAATTAGCTCCCAGGTGTGGTCGCCGCCGATCAGCGAGGCAATCACGTCATAGCCGGTGCCCAGGGCGCGCGGAAAGATGAGCCCGCCCACGCCGATGACCACCCCGCCCACTGCCGGCCACCACATCCAGTGAATCGGCAGGTGATTCTCAAAAAGGTCTTCGCTCGCATACACTGCACGGCTCAACACCAGCGCCAGTGCGCCACCAACTACTCCCACAGCGAAGGCCGCCAGCACCGCCCGCGGCGATACGTCGCCGGCCATGCCCTGCATGGGAAACAGCGGTCCAGGTCCCAGAAAGAACCGGCGCAGCGCGCCCGCAGTCGTCGCGGCCACAGCCACAGGAACCAGCGACCGCGGCCGCCACTCAAAAAGCAGCAGCTCGACAGCCAGCAGGATCGCTGCCAGCGGCGTCGAGAAGACGCCCGCCATGCCCGCCGCCGCCCCGGCTACGAGCAGCGTCGTGCGTTCCGCATCGCTCAGATGGAACAACTGTGCGAACAGGGACCCAACCGAACCCGCCGTCATGATGATCGGACCTTCGGCGCCGAACGGTCCGCCCGAACCGATGGCAATTGCCGCCGACACCGGTTTGAAGAAGGCGACACGCGCATCTACTTTCGCCCCGTTTACCAGAATCGCCTCGATCGCCTCTGGCATCCCATGTCCGCGAATCTTCTCGGAACCGAATCGCGCCATCAGGCCGATGATCAGCCCTCCAACCACCGGAACCAGCACCGCCAGCCAGTGCAACTCGTTCTTCCCCGGCGATACGAACTGCCAGCCGAAGCGGTGGAAATAGAAAAGATTCGTGGCCGCGTAAATCAAGTGAAGCAGAAGATACGCCAACGCCGCGCCGGCTATGCCCACCACCAGCGCCAGCGCGCTCAGCACGATCATGCGCGGATCGGGATTGAAATCCCCCAGGTCGGAACGCAGACGCTCTCGCTCGGCCATGGCTATCCGGCCCTCTCGGCGCCTGGCTTGCCGCTCAGGACCCGGCGCAACGCGCGGATCAGCTCCGGCCCGGCATGATCCAGCTCTTCCATATGACACGCCGCCAGCGACGCCAGCACGCGCTCCCCCAGCGGAGTAACCCGCAACAGAATGCATCGATGATCGATCAGATCGGGCACGCGCTTGAGCAGCCCTTGCTCAATCGTGCGGTTGACCAGCTCAACGGCGCTGTTGTGCTTCAGCATCATGCGCATGGCAACGTGCGCGATCGTCGGCTCCAGCTCATCGGGCATTCCGCTTACGCACTGCAAAAGCTGATACTGCTGCGGCCGCAGCCCGGCCTCCTCCGCCGCGGCATTGCTGAAGTTGAGGAAGCGGCGAAGCTGAAAGCGGAATTCCGCCAGCCGCTTGATGTCTTCACGGCTCAGCCTTCTCGCCGCAACAGTCGCAGGTCTGGGTTGCCCTTCGAGTACCGCCATATTTCTATCGTAACACGACACATAGGATTACGACGTATATTCGCCTACGCCGTTTCCGGCTTCGCCGCTCCCGGATCCGCCGTCGCGTCCAGCCCCGGATCGGCCAGAATCGCGCGCGCGTCAGCCTCATCCTCTGAGGAGACCTGCAGCTGGAGCGGCCCCAGGCCAGGTTCCATGATGCGTGCATTTTCTCCGGCTAGAAATGTCTCGATCCCCGCCGACTGCAGGCGGAGCCGCGCCATCTCGGCTTCGAGTGGCTCGGTAAAGCTGGCGATGGTGACTACCTCTGACATTGGTTCCCTTCATCAACCACAAGATTTGAGCAACAACAAATTTATGATGCGAAAACGCTAGAATATTGATTCTGAATATATATCCGGAGGACTTCTTTTGATCGCACGCTACACGCGGCCGCAGATGGGCCATATCTGGAGCGATGAAAACAAATATCGCATGTGGCTCGAGGTCGAGGCCGCCGCCAGCGAAATCCTCGCTGAAGACGGCATCGTTCCAGTTGAGGCCGCACGCGCGATCCGCGAGCGCGGAGCCATCGACGTCGCCCGTATCCAGGAGATTGAGGCCGAAGTCCGCCACGACGTTATCGCGTTCACCACCGCCGTCGCCGAAAAAGTCGGCCCCGAATCGCGCTGGCTGCACTACGGACTCACCTCGACTGACGTGGTCGACACCGCGCAGGCCCTGCAGTTCAAAGCAGCTTCTGCGATCATTCGGGAAGACCTGTCACGCCTGCTCGACGTGCTCCGGAACCGCGCCCTTGAGTTCAAGCACACTCCTATGATCGGCCGTACGCACGGCATTCACGCCGAACCGACGACCTTCGGACTCAAGCTGCTCAACTGGTATGCCGAGACGGAGCGCAATCTCGCCCGCTTCGACGCCGCCACCGGGCAGATCCGCGTCGGTAAACTCTCCGGCGCCGTTGGAACCTTCGGCCATCTCAAGCCCGAACACGAAGAGCGCATCTGCGCAAAGCTCGGACTGAAGCGTGATCCCATTGCCACACAGGTCATTCAGCGCGACCGCCACGCGCATTACATCTCCACGCTGGCCATCATCACCGCTACGCTGGACAAGATTGCTACGGAGATCCGCCACCTTCAACGGACAGAAGTCCGCGAGGCCGAAGAATATTTCTCCGAGAAACAGAAGGGTTCTTCTGCCATGCCGCACAAGCGGAATCCCATCACCTGCGAGCAGATTTCGGGCCTCGCGCGTGTCGTTCGCGCAAACGCGCAGGTCGCCTTCGAAAACGTTCCGCTGTGGCACGAGCGCGACATCTCGCATTCCTCCGCCGAGCGTGTCATCTTCCCCGATTCGACCATCCTGACCGACTATCTCCTCGCACGCACCGCAAACCTCCTCGAGACGATGTTCGTCTATCCTGCCCGCATGGCGAAAAATCTCGAGAGCACCGGCGGCCTCATCTTCAGCGGGCAACTCCTGCTCGACCTCGCCGAAGCCGGCATGCTGCGCGAGGATGCCTATCGGCTCGTCCAGAAGCACGCCATGAACGCCTGGCAGAACGACCTCAACTTCCGTGATCTGGTTTCAAACGACCCCCAGATCACCGGCATCCTCTCCCCCAACAAGCTCGCCCGTACCTTCGACCTCAACCGCCAGCTTGGCAACGTCGACGCAATCTTCGCCCGCGTCCTGAAAGAATCCTGATGCTGCGCTCTCTGTTCCTTCTGGTCATCCTCTCTCCCTGCGCTGCCGTCGCTCAACGCAACGTCTCAGTCCCCGAGCGATGCACGCCTTCTGTGAACCAGAAGCTTTTCGACTTGCTCGGCTCCGGCACTCGCGGCGATGTTGACAATGTAATGGTCTGCGGCATTACCACCAGCCACTCCTACACACGGCGCGGAGGTCCGCACGGCAACCACGAAATCCTGCCGCTGCTCGTGAAGATGCCTGACAACAGCTCCCAGCGTATCGAGGTCGTCGTCAACGACGACCTCGATGGCGTCATCACCGCACCAGCTGACGCCTCCGTCTTCGCCTTTGGACAGGCCTACTTTCCCTCGCACGGGCGCTACGTTGCCGGCATTCACGACGTTCACTGCTCCACCCATCGCGGCGCCGACAACGGCTGGGTTGTCGTCAATGGCGTTAAGCATCCACCAGGTTGCCCGCGCTCTTATTAATTCTCTGCCCTACAATCCCGTGACAAGCAAATGACTCCCCCATTGCATCCTTCACGCGGCTATCAGGTCTAATCGGCAGTAACAGAAAAGCACGAACTGCAACCGGGATCTCCGCAGCGTGCGTCGCAACCACGGCGCACGCCTTTTCTTTCCGCGCTGCATCGACGCCTCCGTCGCAATCGTGTACTCTGCGTGCAGCACGTGGTCGGCAATCTGCCATGACCATCTTCAACGCGGCCAACATCGCGGCGCTTATCATTGCCTCCAGCTTCGCGGCGGGGCTCAACGTCTATGCCACTATCCTGACCCTGGGCCTGCTCGCCCGCACCCACGCGGTAGCTCTGCCGCCCGGTCTAGAGACACTCGGAGAGTGGTGGGTAATTGGCGTAAGCGGCGCCATGTTTGCGCTCGAATTTGTGGCCGATAAAATCCCCGGCTTCGACATGATCTGGAACGCGCTGCATACCTTCATCCGACCCCCGCTGGCCGCCTTGATCGCCTGGCACGCAAGCGCGCAGCTTTCGCCGGAGTCGAAGCTTGTCGCAGCCCTTGCCGGAGCTGCAATCGCCCTGCTGGCGCATGGATCTAAAACCGCGGTGCGAGCTGCCGTAACACCCAGTCCGGAGCCGGTTTCCAACATCGCGCTCAGCGCCGGCGAAGACGTGGTTGCTGTCGGCCTCACCTGGCTCACAACGAAGCATCCGTGGATCGCCGCCTCTATTGCTGCGACACTGATCGTCTTCGGAATCCTGGCGGTCAGGTGGAGCATAAGGCTCCTGAAGAACCTGTGGAAGCGCCGGCCCTCGTTCATCTCTCTGGCATCGCCGCCTTCGTTGCCACCTTCAGGAAAATGAGAAGATGGTTCTTCGCACCAGCGATTTGCAGATGCAGAATCAGCCCATGCACCTCACCGTGGCA
>JAFAMZ010000070.1 GCA_019232935.1 Silvibacterium sp. | reverse complement strand
GGGCCGGTCCCGCGGGGATAGCGCACGGCAGCTGGACCATTGTGCAGCATGGCGGTGTACAGCATATCGGCGAGCTCGTTCTCATCCTTCGGGACCATGTGGATGATGTTGGGGATGCCGCGCAGATAACTGATGTCGAACAGGCCGTGATGCGTTGCGCCGTCATCGCCGCTCAGGCCGCCGCGATCCATGCAGAAGACCACCGGCAGATTCTGCAGGCATACGTCGTGAATGATGGGGTCGAAAGCCCGCTGCAGGAAGGTGGAGTAAATGGCGCAGAACGGTTTGTATCCTCGCGTTGCCATGCCCGCCGCGAATATGACAGCGTGCTCCTCGGCGATGCCGACATCAAAATATTTCTTCGGATGGTGGGGCTTGAAGAGGTCCAGCGCGGTGCCATTAGGCATGGCTGCGGTAATCGCGACCAGCTTGTCATTGTCGTTCGCCAGCTTCACCAGGGTCTCGGCAAAAATCTCGGAATACGTACGCTGACCGGCTGGCTTGGTTTCGCCTGTCTCGGGATCGTATGGCCCCAGGCCGTGAAACTTCTTCTGCTTGTCGAGCGCCGGCTGGAAGCCGCGTCCCTTTTGGGTGATGGCGTGCAGGATGACTGGCTTGTCCTGCTGCTTGAGGAACCGGAAGGTCTCTATGAGAAGTTCGAGATTGTGCCCGTCAAGGGGGCCGTAGTAGGTAAGGCCGAACTCCTCGAAGAATACCGAGGGCCAGAGCAGGCCTTTCGCGGCTTCTTCGGCCCGGCGTACGACATTCAGGGCGGTTTTGCCGCCGATTCGCTCCAGCAGGCGCGCCGCGCTGTCGTGCAGATGCGAGACGTGCTCATTGGTTACGATCTTGTGCAAATACCGCGCGATGGCGCCCACGTTGCGGTCGATCGACCACTCATTGTCGTTCAGGACGAGAATGAACCGCCTGGTCTGATCGGAGATGTTGTTCAGCGCTTCGAACGAGATGCCGTTTGTGAAGGCCGCGTCTCCGGCAAGCGCGACTACGTGCTCCTTGCCGGCCGCCAGATCGCGCGCAACGGCCATGCCCAGCGCTGCTGAGAGTGCCGTACCCGCGTGGCCGGCACCGTAACAGTCGTGGTTGCTTTCGCTGCGAAGCATAAAGCCGTTCAATCCGCCAGGCTGACGGATGGTTTCGAATCGCTCCCGGCGTCCGGTAAGCAGCTTGTGAACGTAAGCCTGATGGCTGACGTCGAAAACGAAGCGGTCTTTCGGAGTATCGAAAACGTAATGCAGAGCCAGCGTCAGTTCGACGACGCCGAGATTCGGTCCGAGGTGACCTCCCGTCTTCGATAACGTAAGAATCAGCCGCTCACGGATCTCCTGCGCGAGCGTTTCAAGCTGAGGGATCGAGAACTTCTTAATATCTGCCGGAGAGTGGACGGTGTCGAGAAGTTTGCCCATGAATAATGCGAAGGCGTCCGCGAAGATTAAACCCGAAAGAAACCACCGAGTTGCCCAGCGAATGAGACAGGCAGCCCTTTCGTCCGGCCCATTTCCGGCGCCGCTGGAGCGCTATCTTCGTGTTCGCATTATATCAATTCAGACCCGGACTCGCGGGGCCAATTTGCGCAAGTTCAATCAGTTAGCGCTTCCAGAACCTGGGCAGACGTGCCCTGTGTCCGGAATTCGCCTTCCCATCGCGCGACCACGGCGGCGGCCAGGCAGTTCCCCACCACGTTGACCGTGGTTCGGCCCATGTCCATCAGGGCGTCGACGCCAAGGAGCACAAAGATCGGCTCTTCGGGCAATCCGAATATGGACGCCGTGGCGAGCAGCACCACAAGCACCGCTCGCGGCACCCCCGCAACCCCTTTGCTGGTCAGCATCAGCGTGCCGAGCATGACGATCTGCTGGGTCAGGCTCATGTGGATGCCCGCAGCTTGCGCGACGAATAGCGATGCCAGTGAAAGATAGAGGGCCGATCCGGCGAGATTGAAACTGTATCCGGTGGGAATGACGAAGCCGACGATTTTGCGAGGCACGCCGAATGCCTCCATCGATTCGATGGCTCGGGGCAGAGCTGCCTCCGATGTGCTGGTGGCGAAGGCGATGGTCGCCGGTTCCGCGACGGCGCGCAGAAATTCGCCCACCGGTACGCGCGCTATGAGTGCAGCTGGAAGCATTCCGAGCAAAGCAAACGCCGCGAGTGCCGCGTAGAGCGTAATGAGCAGCTTGCCCAGGTTGAGCATCACCCCGAGGCCCGAATGCGCGACTGTATATGCCAGTGCGGCAGCAACTCCGATCGGAGCGAAATACATGACCAGATTGGTGAAGGCAAACATCGTCTGCGTCAGCGATTCGCAGATGCGCACCATTGGCGCGCGGTTCTGCTCACTGAGGCGCCCGAGCGCGAGTCCGAAGAGAATGGCAAAAACTGCAACCTGCAGAATCTGGTTGTCGGCAACAGCTTTGGCGATGTTCTCGGGGAAAATCCGGAGCAGGAACTGCTGCCAGGAAAGGGCGGGCTGTTCGGGTTCGGGGTTAATTAGAACCTGCGAGTGGCTGTGAGTCGGGGATGGTGGTATGGCCGGTGTGTTCAGACCGGCTCCGGCCCTGGAGACATTGATGGAAATGAGCCCGATGACCAGCGCGATAGTAGTCAGAACCTCAAAGTAGACGATGGACTTCAGCCCGAGCCGCCCGACGGCGCGCAGTTCTCCATGGCCGGCAATGCCGGTCACAAGGGTCCCGAAGATCAGGGGGGCGACGATGACCTTGATGAGCCGCAGGAAAATATCACTGAGCACCTTGATTGAAATGGCGGCCTGAGGAGCATCGAGGCCGAGTTCCACTCCGGCCAGCATGCCGAAGAAGATCCATCCGGTGAGAGAGCGCTTGCGCAGAGCGGCGACAGCCATAAGCAATAGCCCGGCGATGCGCATGGCCATCGCCGTATGGAGATGATTGAGCGCGGCTGATCCGATGCCACCCGCGTATAGGAGAGCTCCGGCGGCCGTCCACAGCATCAAATTTCGCTTGCTCGCGTCCATGCTCATCTCACGAAGTCATCGTCAAGACGGTATAGCATAATGCTTCATGCGATCCCATTTCGGAGGTTCAGGAGCAATGGTTCGCGCAGTCTTTCTTTTCGTTGGCGGAATCCTTCTGGCGCTTCCGGCTGGCGGCCAGACACTCGAGCCTCCCAAGCCTGTTCCGAGCGGGGATGCGCTGACGAATCCTGCCTACTCGCCTGAAGTAGCATTCCTGTTCGACCTGGAAGCGAAGTTCGCCGCCGACACTGCAAAGGGCGGAGGGGCCGCGTTCGCGAAATGGTTCGCCGATGACGCAGTCACGCTGTCGAACGGACAAGCGGCGGTTATCGGGAAGGCCGCCATAGCTGCCGACACGAATTGGTCGGCGGCCGACTATCAGTTGACGTGGAAGCCCGATGGAGGCCGCATGAGTCCCGGCGGCGACATGGGGTTCACCTGGGGACATTATGAGGGCCACTTCAAAAAGCCTGACGGTTCGGCAGGCTTGACCAGCGGCCGCTATATGACGGTCTGGAAGAAACAGCCGGACGGCTCATGGAAGGTAGCGCTCGATGCCAGCAACAACGAGCCGGCGAAGAAGGAAGACTGCTGCAAGCTCCCCGGACCTAGCTGAGGCCGCCCAGGCACAGGTACTTGGTCTGCAGATACTCATCGATCCCGTAGGGAGAGCCTTCGCGTCCGTAGCCTGAATCCTTGACTCCTCCGAAGGGCGCGACCTCTGTCGAGATGGCCGCCTCGTTGATTCCGATCATCCCCGATTCGAGGGCCGCCGAAACCCGCATTACGCGGGCGATGTCGCGAGAGTAGAAATAGGCAGCCAGACCGAAGGGTGTCGCGTTGGCCGCTGTGACGACCTCATCTTCGGAATGAAAACGAAAGAGGGGCGCGACGGGCCCAAAGGTCTCTTCGCAGGAAACGATCATGTCCGAATTTACGTCGACCAGAACTGTCGGCTGATAAAAATACCGCCCGAGCGCATGGCGCTTCCCACCGATGAGCACAAGGGCGCCGTGTTCGACGGCATTGGCCACATGGCGTTCGACTTTTTCGAGAGCGCGAGCATTGATGAGCGGGCCGATTTCGGCGTCGCCGCCCGCGGGACCAACGTTCAGCTTCGCGACCGCCTGCGCGGCGCGTTCCGCAAACTCATCGTAGATCTGGTCGGCGACATAGATACGATTGGCGCAGATGCAGGTCTGTCCGGCATTGCGGAATTTCGCGGCTATCATGCCCTTCACCGCCAGATCGAGGTCTGCATCCTCGAATACGATGAACGGAGCATTCCCTCCCAACTCAAGCGAAAGGCGCTTCAGTGTTGGCGCAGAGGCAGCGGCCAGATGCTTGCCGACTGCAGTCGATCCGGTGAAGGACAGCTTGCGCACTCGCTGGTCTTCGAGCCAAACATCAGCCAGGGCCGCCGCGTTCTTTCGCGAAGCAGGCACGACATTGACCACTCCTTCGGGAATTCCAGCCTCTGCGGCGAGCAGCGCGAGAGCGAGCGCCGAAAGAGGTGTGTCCTCGGCCGGCTTGGCCACGATGGTGCACCCGGCAGCAAGCGCCGGGGCGATCTTTCGGGCGAGCATCGCAATGGGAAAATTCCACGGAGTAATGGCTGCGGCGACTCCCACCGGTTCTTTTGTGACGACGATCTTGCGACCGGGCGCGGTTTCCGGGATGACATTGCCGTAAGCACGCTTGGCTTCTTCGGCGAACCACTCAATGTACGCGGCTCCGTAGGCGACTTCGACGCGGCTTTCGGCCAGCGGTTTTCCCTGCTCGAGCGAAATCAGGCGGGCAAGGTCCTCCTGGTGTTTTCTTACCTGCGTGAGCCATGCCTGCAGATACGCTGCCCGCTCCCTGGCGAGAAGCTTGCGCCACCTTGCAAAAGCGGAGTGGGCGGCATCGGCTGCTGCGCGGGCTTCGGCCGACCCGCAGTCCGCCACCTCGGCGAGCAGCGAGCCATCTGCCGGATTTTCCACGGGGAAGGTAATGCCCTGGCTGGAAGAGACAAGTCGATTTGCGATCCATCCCTGGTTAAGGATCAGGTCAGGGCGGTCGAGCCGCAGGCTGTGCTTCTCTGCCAAAGGCGCGGATTGATTCTGAATTTCAGCGGTCGTTGCCACGGTGGGACTCCCGAATTATAAAGAGAAAACTTCCAGAAGGATCGGATGCCAAGTTTTCCTTGACAGTCACCAAAATTTCACTAATCTTGCTGAATATATGTAAGGTTTTAGGCGGTTTCAAAACCCCAGCATTGCTCATCGTATACCGTCAACTGCGATATTTCACCCAGCAGCATCTCGACCGTCGTGGCATTTCGAGAACGCTTTGCCTCACCGCCATCATCCATATGCAGAGAGCAATCCCTGCGATTCCGCTCTCGCCCCGTGTCTTTTCACCACCCGCTCATGAGGTTCCGGAAAATGCCTTCTCCCGCAGGTTGTTGTCGCCCCGTTCCCTTTTGGTTTACCGTTCTCGTCCTGCTGCTCCCGGCACCTGTCCTCTTTGCGCAGTCCACCGGTGGCCGCCTTCTCGGCCGGGTGCTCGACCCAAGCGGAGCGCTGATTCCTGGAGCAGAGCTGACCCTGACCAACTCTGAATCCGGCGTTACACAGAAGGCCGAATCGAGCAAAGGCGGCGATTATGTGTTTCTCACCGTTCCGGTCGGCAACTACCGGTTGCAGGCGGAAGCGCCGGGTTTCAAATCGTTCATTGCCGAGGGTATCAACGTACAGCTCAACGCAACCGTGACTTACGATGTGCACCTGGCGGTCGGGACGAGTTCACAATCGGTCGAAGTCACTGCAGCTCCGCCGATTGTCGATACAACCACCACCCAGCTGGGAGCCGTGGTCAATTCGCGGGCCGTTGAGAATCTGCCCCTAAACGAACGGAATACATACCAGCTGTTGCAGCTTCAACCGGGCGTAACCGGCGTGGGCGGAGCCGACCTCTTCTACGGCAGCAACGAGGCCGGGGCGGTTTCAGTGAACGGGGGCCGCGGGCGCTCGAACAACTTCAGCGTAAACGGCGGGGATGCCAACGACCTGTTTGTAAATTCACCAGGAATCGAGCCTTCACCAGATGCTATCGACGAATTCAAGGTCATCACAAATACCTTCGATGCCGAGTACGGACGCAACTCCGGTGCGGTGATCAATGTCGTCACTAAATCGGGAACAAACGATCTGCACGGCAGCATTTACACGTACGTTCGCAACCAGGCGATGGATTCGAAGGGCTACTTCGACCTGACCACGCCCGACGATTCGCAAACTCAGTTTGGCGCAACTATCGGCGGCCCGATTCGGAAAGATAAGACCTTCTTCTTCGTTTCTTATGAAGGGCGTCAGTTGCGCCAGGGCATAAGTTCTGACTCGGTTCGCGTACCTACGCAGGCCGAGCGCAATGGCGTTTTCGATGACTCCACGCCGTTTTCCGGAACCCTGACTGACGCCACCGTGGCCTCGATCCTTCAGAATCGGGCCGGATGTGCGCAGGCCATCGCTGCGGCGGGCGGCTCAGCTCCAGCCGCAGGCACCGGCTGGAGCCAGATTTTCCCCGGGAATGTGATTCCCACCAGCTGCTTCGATCCTGTGGCGTCGAATATTGTCGCCAATCATGTGCCTTTCCCAAACACGATCGACAACAATTTTCTCGGCGCACCCGACCAGCACATCCGGGAAAACCAGGGCACGGTCCGCATCGATCACACGTTCAACCCCAACAACTCACTTACCGGCTACTACTACGTCGACGATGCCTGGAACGCGAATCCGTTCACGCGCTTCCAGGCCGAGATTCCGAACCTGCTGCCCGGTTTCGGCAGCAACAACGCGACCCGTAACCAGCAGATCAACATCTCGGACACCTGGACCATCAGTCCCACCACGCTGAATGAAGCTCGGGCGACGTATTATCGCGAAGGGCAGCAGACGTTTCTGCATCCGCAAAGCACAAACCTGGTGACCGGCTCCTGCACCGGAGCGGCAGCAGCGTACTGCTTCAACGGAAACAGCGATACGCCGCTCTACGACTCGAACGGCAATCTCATTCCGAACAATCCCAAACTGGGCATTACTCCGGGCCTGAGCGCTGCGCACGAAGGGCTTCCCTATCTCAGCGTCAGCGGCGGATTCACGATCGGCAACGACTACGAAGGGGAGCTGCCGCAGACCGGAAACACCTATTCGCTCATGGACAATCTCTCCAAGAGCATCGGCCGGCATTCGATGAAATTCGGGGCGGATGTCCGCGACCAGCGCTTCGCCCAGACTCTCTACTACGACATCAACGGCTTCTATTCCTACACTGGTAGTACGGAGAACAATCTCGGCGGCGCGAATCTGTTCCCCAACTTTTTCCTCGGCCTGCCTGACAGCTATTCGCAGGGCTCGCCGCAATCGGAAGACATTCGCGCCTGGGCCGTCTATCTGTTCGCCCAGGACAGCTTCAAGATCAAGCCGTCTTTGACTCTGAACTATGGTTTGCGGTGGGAGTTGAACCAGCCTTTAGCGGACGTTTCACACCGGGTTCAGACCTTCCGCCCCGGCCAAGCCGATACTGTCTTCCCGTGCGAGCTCTCGGCCGAGAGCCAAGCTTCACTCGGTACCAATACTGCAGACTGCGGCCCCGGAAGCGCCAATCAGGCCGTCTTTCCCCTCGGTCTCGTCGTTCCGGGCGACAAGGGCATTCCCGCCGGATTGACGGCCACCTACTACAAGGCCTTTGCCCCCCGCGTCGGCATCGCGTGGAGCCCGGAGAAATGGCAGGGCAAGCTGGTGATTCGCTCGGGATTCGGCATCTTCTACAACCCCATGGAGCAACTTGTGCTCGAGCAGTTCCAGGGCGAGCCTCCGTTTGGCGGCAGCAATTATCTTTCCGCTCCGCTGTTTCAGACGCCGTTTGTGAGCCAAACGGGCACCGTCGCTCCAAATGCCTTCGGAGGGTTCATCACTCCAAAGCCGGGCACTCCGGTTGACTGGTCCCGTTTCCGCCCGATCATCATGTACGGCGAACTCGAGCCGAATCTTCGAACCCAGTACACCGAGCAATACAATTTCCAGATTCAGCAGCAGCTCGCGCCTACCCTGGTGATGACTCTCGGATATGTCGGCTCGCAGGGACACAGGCTGCTGGCCACTTACGATCTGAACCACGGGAATCCGCAGACCTGTCTCGACCTCGCCGCGAGCTCCACCTACAACAACGACTCGAGCTATAACTGCGGTCCCGGTGGAGAGGACAGCTCCTACACCATTCCCGCCGGAGAGGCCATCGCTCCGCAAGGCCTGCACCTGCCCTACGGCTCCACCAGTTTCATCCCCGGCGGCACCGTGCTTTCCAGTCCGATTACGCTGGTCGGAATTCGCAAATACTCTTCGCCCTATTGCGACCCGCTTTCCGGATCGAATTGCCCGACCGACGGAGTGCCGGTCTTCTCCAGCATTTTTGCCCAGAACGTGGTGGCAAACTCGTCCTATAACTCGTTCCAGGCGTCTCTCGAAAAGCGCTTCTCCCAGGGTTTGCAGTTTCTGGCGGCCTATACATGGGCCAAATCGATGGATAACGCCTCCAGCTTCGAGCAGAGCCTGAATCCGCTAAACTTTGCCAGCGACCGCGCTCTTTCGCTCTTCGACGCCCGCCATCGTTTCGTCTTCAGCGGTGTTTGGGATTTGCCCGTGCGCAAATACTCCGGCGCTCGCGGTGTACTGCTGGATGGATGGCAGGCCTCGGGAATCTTCACTGTGCAGAGCGGCTTCCCTATCCGCATGGATTCAAACCTGGATCAGGAACTGCAGGGCAGCGGAGACTTCGAGAACCCCGGCCGGCCTGATCAGGTCAAGCGCTTTACTCACCTGGATCCCCATAAACAGCTGAACGGCTATTCGGGATACTATTTTGACCCATCGATTTTTTCGGTGCCTGCTCTTGGGTCGGCCGGCGATGCTCCCCGGAGCGTCTGTTGCGGTCCGGCAATCGACAACACGGATTTGGCCCTGCAAAAGCTTACGCCTGTTGCCGACAGGGGCACGCTCCAGTTTGTATTTCAGGTCTTCAATATCTTTAACCACACGCAGTTTCTGAATCCCGACGGGCAACTGGGCGATGCAAACTTCGACCAGAACGGAAACCCGACCGTCGGCGGACTCTTCGGCCGGGTCACCCGCGCTCGCGAGCCGCGGCAGATCCAGCTGGCGATTCGGTTCCGGATGTAGGAACTGCGCGTGCGGCGGTTTGCGCCTCCGGCGCAAGTTCTAAAACGTCGGCGGCGTATTGACCCATAGCAGCACGGCCTGCTGCTTGTAGGGATTGCTCCAGCGGTGCGTCTGGGAGCTTGAAAAATAAAGGCTGTCGCCGGGGCGAAGGCGGTAGTGCTCAATCTCATCGAGCCAGACGTCGCAGCTCCCGCTGATCACGAAGATGAACTCCTCGCCTTCGTGATGGTAAGAGCCTCCGCTTGATGTACCTGGAGCCAGACGGAACAAGTGTGGCTCCATTGCCGTGGAACCGCGAACGAGCAACTCAAGGTGCACTCCGGGCTCGTTGGACAGCTCGATACGCTGACCAGGGCGCACCAGCTTGCCATTACCATCCGCGCTGCCAAAGAACGAAAGCACGTTCGTGTTATAGAAGACTGCCAGCCGTTGCAGGGCCGCAATGGATGCGTGTGCCTGGCCGCGCTCGAGACAACTTAGAAAACTGACGGAGAGATTCGTGCCCCTTGCGGCCTGGGAGAGAGTCATCGAGCGCTCGCGCCGCAGTTTGCGAAGGCGCCGTCCAATTGGCAGGCGGCGCGTGCTATGCCTTAACCCCGATGAGCCGTTGCGTGAGATGGGGTGAGTCTTCGCTCGGGTGAGCAGGTGCCTTATCGCGTCCACGTTGAGGTTTTTTTCAAATCTCAAGTGGTGGATTGATTTCAGCCGCTCAATTTCCTCGATCGAATAGGTGCGGTAGCCGCTCTCTGTCCTGCGGGGATGGGTCAGCCCCGCGTTTTCCCACTGACGCAGCGTCGAAGAGCTGACGCTGAGCATCTTCGAGACTTCAGAGATGCGGAAAGACAGGCCGGTCCCATTCGGGGCATAGCGAGGTTTTGCTTTTCTTGGCATCGGGCAAGTCAGGCAACGATTGATTTAAAGCTACTTTTGTAACAGCCTGTGAGGTGGAGAGCAATAAGTTGATTAGCATTACATGATTTCTGTAGGCTTTTTCTTTGCCGAATTTACGTCTGAAGGAGTCTCCATGAGCACTGCCGTCGCAACCTCATTGCAATTGCCGCACTTTATTAACGGAGAGTGGGTCGAGTCGGCTGCCGGCGAATGGCTGGATGTTCCGAATCCTGCTACGGACGAGGTGCTGGCCCGAGTGCCGCTTGCCAGTGCGGACGAAGTGAATCGCGCAGTTGAAGCTGCGGCTGCGGCATTTCCTGCCTGGCGCAGGACGCCGCCTGAAGACCGTATTCAGCCGCTTTTCAGGTTGAAGGCGCTTCTCGAAACCGAGATCGACGATCTGAGCCGGACCATCACACAGGAGAACGGCAAGACTTTTGCCGAAGCAAAGGCGGAGATGCGCCGCGCAATCGAGAACGTGGAAGTCGCCTGCGGCATTCCGATGATGATGCAGGGCTACAACCTCGAAGACGTAGCGCGCGGCATTGATGAAACAATGATTCGGCAGCCTCTAGGAGTGGTCGCGGTCATCACGCCTTCGAATTTTCCCGGCATGATCCCCTTCTGGTTTCTGCCCTATGCCATTGCAACCGGCAACACAGTCGTGCTCAAACCGTCTGAGCGGGTTCCAATGGCCGCTCAGAAGATTGTGGAATTATTCGCCAAAGCGGGAGTTCCGAAAGGCGTTCTCAATCTCGTCAACGGGGGACGAGTGGCAGCGGAAACCCTGATCGACCATCCTGCCGTGCGTGCTGTCAGCTTCGTTGGATCGACCCCGGCGGCCCGGGCGGTCTACGCGCGCGCGGGCGCCAATGGCAAGCGCGCGCAATGCCAGGGGGGCGCAAAAAACCATGTCGTCGTGCTTCCTGATGCCGATATGGAAATGGCCACGCAGATCATCAGCGACAGCGCCTTCGGATGTGCCGGGCAGCGATGCCTGGCTGTATCGGTGGCGGTGACAGTGGGCGAAGCGCAACGCAGCTTTCGCGAGGCGATAGCAGAGTCGGCCTCCAGGCTGCGAGTAGGTTATGGCCTTGATGAAGGGGTGCAGATGGGGCCCGTGATCTCGCAGCAGAGCAAATCGCGCATCGAGTCGCTTGTGGGGCGTGGAAAAGACGAGGGAGCAAAGGTTATCCTCGACGGCCGCGGCGCGAAGGTCTCCGGCTACGAGCAGGGCAGCTTTGTGAAGCCGACGATCCTCGATGCGGTGGCGGCGACGAGCGAATTAACCGACACAGAGATTTTCGGGCCGGTGCTGAGTCTCGTCCATGCCGACGATCTTGACGAGGCGCTGGCATTTCTGGAGCGCAGCCCTTACGGAAACCAGGCTTCGCTCTTCACATCGAGCGGCGCAGCGGCGCGGCGGTTCAGATATGAGGCCCCGGCGGGCAACATCGGAATCAACATCGGTGTCGCCGCACCCATGGCTTACTTTCCGTTCAGCGGATGGAAGGACAGCTTTTTCGGGATTATGCATGCGCAGGGCCGCGACGGGGTCGAGTTCTTTACCGAAAAGAAGGTGGTCGTCGAGCGCTGGGCGAAAGAGCACTCGCGGAAATTCTGACCGTCGAAATTTTGAGCGGCCCGGGATCAGACCTGCGCAGGCCGGGGAGTGAGAATCTCGACGGCGTACTCGTTGATTGAGGCCGCTGCCGTCAACAGCGCCTGCTTTTCAGCCGAGGCGATGCTTTCCGGCTTTTCAGGCCGCCATCCGCTACGGCTCAGCGTAATCGGGATTCCGCAGACAGCGTGCAGATCCAGCACCTCGCCTTCAAGCAGCGCCTGACCATGGATTCGTCTCCGGTCATCGGCAAGAGCCGCCGCTACGCATTGCAGAGTAGCGTTTGCCGTGGCGTTCGGGGTGGAATGCATGCAGGTAGCCGTGATGAAAGGCTCCACAAAAACACGCGCATCTGGCAAAGCACGCAACACGGCGGCATATGCCTCCGGAATCCTCTCTGCATCAATATGGTCGGCAACTTCGTTTCGCAGAGCGTCCACCCTTTCGTGTAATGGCCTCTCAGCGGCTTTCTCTTCGAGCCGTTGGAGCGATGCGCGGACATTGCGATCGGCCACGAGCACTTCGACGGAACTCCAGAGGGGAACCATGGCTTGTCCGTGCTCGCCGAGCACGCTGGCGCGCACCTCGTGCCGGCTGAC
>JAFAMZ010000066.1 GCA_019232935.1 Silvibacterium sp. | reverse complement strand
CGTAACCGCATCCGATGCAACGATCGGCGGTTACGCCCACGAGAGCGGGCGCTCCGTAGTGATCGTCGTGAACAAGTGGGACCTGGTCACGACGGCGCGCACGGATGGCAAGCCTGCAGCGGATCGAGGAGTCTTTGAGCAGCAGTTGCGGCGAGCCCTGAAGTATCTGGACTACGCGCCGGTGCTCTTCATTTCTGCGGCTACGGCGCGGAAAGACGGGCGGAGTCTGGGTCGCCTGCTGGACACCGCGACTCGCGTGGCCAAGGAGCGACGCAAACGAGTAACGACGGGCCAGATGAACCGCTTCCTGGAACGGGTCGATTTTCAGAAGGCCGGTGTTCCAATGTCAAAGCGGGTGCGGATTCTCTATATGACGCAGGCTGCCGTGGCTCCGCCCACCTTTGTGCTGTTCACAGACCGCGATGTGAAGCTACACTTCGCCTTCGAGCGGTTTCTCGAAAACCAGATTCGGGAAGCGTTCGGCTTCGAGGGCTCGCCGATATGGTTCAAGGTGAGGGCGAGAAAGAAGAAGGGCGAATGAGAACTGGAAGACACCTGGCATAGGCTTGTGACATGAAGGGTTTTGGTTGACGAGGCGAGCGAGGTCCGCATCCGGCGCGAGATCGAACTGGGGCACTTCAGGAACGCGGAAGAAGTGGTTGCCCATGAGCTCGAACTGCTGGATGAGCAGGAAAGGTGGCTGCATGAACATCGAGACGAGATTAGGCTGGCTGGGCCGCCTCGGGGAAAACGGACTGCGATTGCCGGTAGACGCGGGAGATGGAGCGCATGAGCTGCTTTTTGAATGACCCTGAAGCAACATCGAAGAGGACCTCACCGGATCGGCGGGCCTGGGGGCGGTAGTACCAGCGCGAGAAGAGGCTGAGATGATCGACAAGCTGGTGCTTGCCCCTTGCCGAATGCACTGCGAGGGTGTTGAACGCGGCATCAAGGCGCGCCTCGAGTTCATCGCGGGCGGCAAGCTGGACAACGGGCGGAGCGTCGAGCGGGACTGGAGCTACTGAGGCAGGGTGGGCGAATAGCGAAGAGGAGCCAGACTGCTCGTTGTGGTGTCGCATTCCAGCGACTGAATAGAGAGCCGGCCCGGAGAGCGATCCGCGGCTGAGGAGGAATAGCGCGACGTGGCCTTCCTCGGCAGCGGGCTGCACGATGACGCCATTGAAGGCGCCAAGAGCGTGGACCGCAGGGGAAGCGAGAACAGCGGCGGCTTCAACTTTCGCGATGCGGGCGTGAGTCTCGGCGGCCCTTTCGAAATCGAGCGCCTCAGAAGCCTCCGAGCGCTCACGGCTGAGGTCGTCGATAAGGCTCTGGCCCCGCGTGGCTAGAAAAGCATGGACTGCGGCAGCTTCCTTAGCATAGCGCTCGTCGGTGCAGCCCTGAAAGCAAGGGGCGAGACACTTTTTCATCTCGGAATAGACACAGCCGGGGAAACTGGGATCGGGGCGAAGGTCCTCGAAGCAGCGGCGCAGTTCGAACAGGTTAAGCATGGCTTCAAGGAAGGCTTCGGCAGCGACGCGTGACGGAAATGGACCGAAAAGGTCAGCGGCTGCGGATTTTGTAATTCTACTTGTTACGTAAACCCGGGGATAAGCGTTGTCCATCGTCATACGGAGGAATGACGGCGGACGCAGGTGCAGGCGCATGCGGGCGCGCTCTCCAAAGGCGGCGAAGGAAGCCTCGTAAAGGAGCAGCCACGACTCAAAGTCAGAGCCGGTGAGGGTGTATTCGATGCGCGCGATGCCCTGGGTGAGACGCAGACGCTTCGACTGGCTCGGTTTTACGTCGAGCAGTCGGCGAAGGCGGCTGCGGAGATTCGGCGTCCGGCTGATGTAAGGCTCGGCGCGGTCGTCGTCAGCGAAGAGGCCGAAGACCGCCGGCCGTTGCGGGATTTCGGCCCAGGGAGGACTGGCCGGATCGAACGCGACGGATGTGGAGAGTAGAGGCACTACTTCAGAGACTACTCTCCTGCGATGGTCATTCCGTCGATGCGCAGCGTTGGAGCAGCGAGGGAACCGCGGAATACGAGGTCGTCGCCGATCGCGGTGATGTTCTGGAGCATCTGCTGGAGATTGCCGGCAATCGTGATTTGTTGCACAGGATAGACGAGTTCGCCGTTTTCGATCCACAGGCCGGATGCGCCGCGGGAATAATCGCCGGTAACGAGATTAACGCCCTGGCCGAGCAGTTCGGTGACATAGAGGCCGGAGTGGACGCCTGCGAAAATCTCGTTCGGAAGCATGCTGCCCGCGGCGAGGAACAGGTTGCCTGAGCCAATGCCTGGATTCCCGGCGAGACCGCGCGAGGCGTTCGCCGTGCTCTTCATGCCGAGCTTGCGCGCAGTGTAGGTGTTCAGCAGGTAATTGGTGAGGACTCCCTGCTCAATCATGACGGTACGGCGCGAGGGCAGGCCTTCGCCGTCGAATGGCGAAGTGCCGAATCCGCCGATGATGGTGTGGTCGTCGATGACGGTGACCGATGAGTCGGCTATCTTTTCGCCGAGGCGTCCTGTGAGGAAGGAGGCACCGCGGTAAATGGCTTCTCCGCTCGCCGCTTCGAAGATGGATCCGACGAGCGACCGGGCGATCTCCGGAGCGAAGACTATCGGGGCCTGCTGGGTCTTCACTCGGCGGCCATCGAGACGGCGCAGTGTACGGCGGGCGGCTTCGAGGCCCACGGACTCCGGGGTGTCGAGCTTCCTGAGCGAGCGCGCGTAGGTGTACCAGTAGTCGCGCTGCATCTCGCCGTTTTTACCGATGGCTATGGGCGTTGCCGAGATCGAGCAGGAAGAGGTGCGATACTCCCCGGCGAATCCGCGGGAATTGGCGAACACTTTGCGGCCGGTATAGGCGTCGAAGTTGCCTCCATCGCTGTTGGTGATGCGGGTGTCGGCAGAGAGAGCCGCGACCTCGGCGCGGCGTGCGTATTCGATGCGCTCGGTGGTGGGGAGCGAATAGACGTCCTCATAGTAGAGGTGAAGATCCTCTTCCACCTTACCGAATTCGCTGTGGTCGGCCAGGCCGGCGAAGGGGTCTTCGGAGGTGACGCCGGCGAGGGCCAACGCTCCGTCGACCAGATGGTCAATGCCTTCAGGTGTGAAGTCGCTCGATGACGTGCTGGCCACGCGATGGCCGTTGGGCGTGGCGATGAGGACGCGCAGTCCCATGCCGCGCGAGCCGGATTCCTTGAGGGTCTCGACCTCACCCATGCGGACTGTGGTGGAGAATTCGTCGCCTTCGCGGATGGTGACCTCGGCATCGGAAGCTCCTGCCTTGAGGGCCTTGGAGACGATGTCGGTGGCGAGGGAGGAGAGGTCGGTGGTTGGTTGAACCGTGCTATTCATTGGAATGCCTCATAGCACCTAGGCCGAGACTGCTTCCCGCACAGGCAGGGTCACATCCAGCCACTCGGCGAAGCCTTGATCGGGCACTTCGACCATGTGAGTCGTTGCAGCAGGAATGGGCTGGCCGTCGAGCAGCAATCCCTCCAAATGAAACTCCAGAGCCTCGCGCAGATTCTTTCTCATCTCTTCCAGGGATGATCCGGTGCTGGCGCAGCCGGGCACGTCGGGCGCAAAGCCGCTAAGATTTGTCGGACCGCTTTCATAGACCACCAGATAGCGTCGTGTCATTGTTTATACCCAGCCTGTTTCAGAATACTATTCAGCGTTTTCGGATGAAGCTCATCGGAAGGATGCCCCGGAATTGTAACTAGTTCGGCTTTCTCAGGGTGCTTGTATTGACGGTGGCTGCCGCGTTGACGCGCCAAATACCACCCATCCGCCTCCAATTTGCGCAGCAGATCTCGTACCTTCAAATTGCTAGCGTCCTGTTCCGCCTACCGTCATTTTGTCCAGCTTTACCGTGGGCATGCCGACGCCAACGGGGACGCTCTGGCCGTCTTTGCCGCAGGTTCCAATTCCTTCGTCGAGTTCGAGATCGTTGCCGATCATCGAAACGTATTTGAGGGCCTCGGGGCCATTACCGATGAGAGTGGCGTCGCGGACGGGCGCGGTGATTTTACCGTCTTCGATCAGGTAGGCTTCGCTGGCGGAGAAGACGAACTTGCCGCTGGTGATATCGACCGAGCCTCCTCCGAAGTTCACGGCGTAAAGTCCATGCTTGACGCTGCGCAGGATGTCCTCAGGCGCGTCGTTGCCGGCGAGCATGTAGGTATTCGTCATGCGCGGCATGGGGATCTGCTGATAGCTCTCGCGGCGGCCGTTGCCGGTATAGGACATATTCATGATGCGGGCGGAGAGCTTGTCGGTGAGATAACCCTTAAGGATGCCGTTTTCGATGAGCACCGTCTCCTGCGTCGCCGATCCTTCATCGTCCACATTCAGAGAGCCACGGCGGCCGGGCATTGTTCCATTATCCACGACGGTCACGCACGGACTGGCTACAGCGCACCCGATCAGCCCGGCAAACGCGGAGGTCTTGCGGCGGTTGAAGTCGGCTTCGAGCCCATGGCCCACCGCTTCGTGCAGCAGGACGCCTGGCCATCCAGGGCCGAGGACAACCTCCATCTCGCCCGCTGGGGCAGCAACAGCTCCGAGCTGCAGGATGGCCTGGCGTGCGGCCTCTCTGGCGAAGTGCTCGGGTGGCTTTTCAGTCTGGAAAAAGTCGATCTCGACTCGTCCGCCACCGCCAGCAGATCCTCGCGCAGTGCGGTCCTCATTTTTTGCGAGGACAAAAACGTTCAACCGCGCCAACGGCTGGCTATCGCTCGCGAAAGTGCCGTCTGATGCGGCGATCAGGATACGGCGTAGTTCGTCGGAGTAGCTGGCGCGAACCTGGGTGATGCGGGAATCATAGGCGCGAGCGGCGCGGTCGGCGCGCATGACCAGATTGAGCTTGGCGGAAAGATCGGTGTCGAGATCGACGGCAGGAGCCGGGTAGAGGCTGGGCGTCTTTGTTTCGGTAAAGCCCTGGACAGGCTGTTTTGCCGGGCCATTGGCAATGAGGGCGGCAGTGCGAGCGGCGCGAAGCAGACGGTCCGGCGATAGATCATCTGTGTAGGCGTATCCGGTGCGCTCCCCGCTAACGACGCGGACGCCGCAGCCAGCGCTGACGCCCTGGCTGGCGGACTTTACGAGTGACTCGTCAACACCAATCGATGTGGAAGCGATCGACTCGAAGTACAGATCGGCGTAATCGCCTCCTGCGGAAAGAGCCTCACCCAGGCAGCGCTCCAGGAGCCGCTCGGTAATTCCAAATTTTTCGAGAAAATACTTCTTGTGCTGCGGAACAGCCGCAGCAGTCGATTGGGGTTGTGTCATGGCTATCTGCATTTTAGATGACGGCCGAGTGCGTTTAGTTTCGCCTGCGTGCTCAGGTGTGCCGCCGCGGGTAACTCTGGATGTTCCGGCGGAGAATTGCCACGGGATTCACAGCATGGCCTTGCTAATATCCGATCATTATGAAGAAGCTTGTTCTGCTCTGTGCCGTGCTCGCAGTTTCATCATCGGCGTTTGCCTCGACCCATCACCACCATCATCACCATTCCGCACATCACGCCACACATCACCAGTCATAACCCTGGCGGGCGCAGACGGCTGATCCCGGCTCGCCCGATCAGAGGAGAGGCGGCGGAATCCGGCCCGGCATGTTATTCCTAAGACATGCCCGTTCCAAGTGTTATCGCTGATCCCCGCTATCCCGTTGGCCGATTCATCCGTCCCGAGGTAATCGATGCTCAGCAACGACAGAGCAGCATCGCGACTCTGGCTGCGTTGCCCGAAAACCTGCGCGCCGCCGTTTTCGGGCTGAGCGATTCCCAACTCGACACTCCGTATCGCGAAGGCGGCTGGACGGTGCGCCAGCTCATTCATCACGTCGCAGACAGCCACATGAATGCTTACGTTCGTATGCGTCTGGCCGTGACGGAAGACTTTCCCACCATCAAGCCCTATGACGAAAAGCTCTGGGCGGAACTTCCGGATGCCAGATCCCTGCCCGTTGAAGTGTCGCTTGAACTCCTTGACACACTGCATCGCCGCTGGGTTGCGCTGCTTGAATCCCTCTCGGAGGAGCAGTGGAAGCGCGGATACAACCATCCCGAGAGCGGACGGCAGACGCTCGACCTTGTGCTCGCGCTCTATGACTGGCATTCTCGCCATCATGTAGCGCACATCACGATGTTACGAAAGAGTAGAGACTGGTAGCATTTCGCTTGCCGCCCTGCTTCCCTGCCACGCATGATCGTGGCAATGGCCCTTGCCGCAACTGAACCTTCTGCCACTCAACTGGCGCGCGAGCTTGAGGAATTCCTCGCCGGAAATCCGGCGGCAGCCCTCCTTGAGGAAGGCCGCCTACTCTTCGATATGCGGTCAGCCCGCTACTCCCTCTCGACCGAGCAGGGCCGCTGCCTCCTGCACCTCTGGTCGGAGGAGCGGAACCTGGTGCGCAGAGTCAGCGGGCTCCAACTCAGGAAAGACTCACTCCGTCTGGAGACCAGGCGTTTCGGACAAACAAAGCCGCAGGTACTGGAGCTTGTTTCGGACAGGGACACTCGCCCACCTTCGACGCGCGACGCCACCCGCACCAGATATATTCGCGTGCTGGAAAGGGTTCTGCAGAGAAGCTTTCACGGCTGGACGCCTGGCCGATTCCACACCGCAGCCGATTTGGAGCACAGCTTTGGTCCGGCGTATGCGCGCGGAGTAATGACGCGAGGCCCCTCCGCCTGGAGCGTCATCGCCGTCAACGCTCAGGAGGCGCCCACGATCATTGACGGAATACTGACCCTCGGAATTCTATGGCTTGCTTACTGCCGCGAACGTGGCCAGGGTAGACAGTTGTATGAAGGATTGCGGATCGTGGTTCCTCCCGGAACGGCCATAACGACCTGCGCGCGCAGCGCATGGTTGAACGACGCGGCGAAGTGGGAGGTTTATGAGCTCGACGAACGGGCTGAACAGCTGAAGCAGCTCGATGTGCGCGACTCGGGCAATGTCCGCGCTCAACTGGTGCACGCATTCAATCCGAATGCCGCACTGGAGCGCTTCCAGCCGGGGATCGATCGCCTTCTAGGCCTCCTCGTGCCAGGGCTGCGGGAAGCGGCAGAGATTCGTCCGCAGAGTGCCTCCGAGGTCGGCTTTGCGCTCCACGGACTGGAGTTCGCCCGCATCAGGCATCGGCTGGCCCCCGGATCATTTGCGCGCTGCGACGAAATCACCTTCGGCGCGGGTGCGAACGAGACGCCACTCATTACGGAAACTGAAGACCTTTTCCAGGAAATGACAACGCGGCTCTTCGAAAACAGGCAGGCAAGCGGGTCAAGGAGAAATCCCCTCTATCGCATTCAGCCGGAACGATGGATGGAATCCTTGTTACGGGCTGACATTGAGGAGATCGAGCCAATGCTGTGCCGCGATATTGTTTATTCGCAGGTTCCTGCCTTTGCAGCCGGCGACCGCGGGATGATGGATCTTTTGACCGTGACCCGCACCGGGCGCCTTGCAGTACTAGAGCTCAAGGCGGACGACAACCTTCACCTGCCGCTTCAGGCGCTCGATTACTGGTCACGTGTGCGGCAGCTGCAAAAGGAGAATGCCTTCCAGAAGCATGGATACTTTCCAGGAGTCCAGCTTTCGAACGAGCCGCCGCTGTTGTACCTGGTTGCTCCCGCGTTGAGGATCCATCCTTCGACAGATGTGATATTGCGGCATTTTTCACCCGAAGTCCGATGGGAGCTGATTGGGCTGAACGAGGATTGGCGGAAGCGCAGGAAGGTGATTCTGCGGAAACGCAGCCCTCACTCGACGTGATAGTTCGGCGCCTCGCGCGTGATGATCACGTCGTGGACGTGGCTCTCGCGCAGGCCAGCATTCGAGATACGCACGAAGCGTGACTTCGTCTGCAGGTCCTCGATGGTGGCACAACCGAGATAGCCCATACCGGAACGGAGTCCTCCGACAAGCTGGTAAACCATTGCTTCGAGCGGTCCGCGATGCGGCACCCGGCCTTCGATACCTTCGGGAACGAACTTGGCGAGTCGATTCTGATTGCTCTGCTCGCGGGCAACAACGCCCTCCTGACGTTCTGGCTCGCCGCCAAGGTCCTGAGATCCCTGGAAGTAGCGCTCGCCCGAGCCCTGCGACATGGCGCTGAGTGATCCCATTCCGCGGTATGCCTTGAAAGAGCGCCCCTGATAGAGAATCGTTTCGCCGGGGCTCTCGTCCACGCCCGCAAACAGCGATCCGATCATCACTGCATTCGCACCGGCAGCGATGGCCTTCGCAACG
>JAFAMZ010000282.1 GCA_019232935.1 Silvibacterium sp. | reverse complement strand
CATCGCGGCGTGGTAAACAACGAGGCCGGGACAGCGGGCCGTTGTCTGCTGATCGATGTGGGTGGCGGAAGTTGCGAGGTGACTCTGTCGGAACGCAGGCGCCTCGCCGAAACGGTCAGCCTTCCGCTGGGCGCAGTGAGGCTGACGGAGGAATTTCTGAAGGCCGATCCGCCGGCGAAGGAAGAGATCGGGCGCATGAAGCAGTTCGTCGCCCGCGAGCTGAGGAAAGCTCAGCGCAGGGTGACACCGAATGGTGTTCAGTCGATCATCGCCACATCGGGTACGGCGGCGGCCTTATGGGAAGCGACACGGATCATCAGGAAGGCGCGCGCCAGAGACTATGTCGCTTCAACCAAAGACATCCGGCGGCTGGCTGAGAAGCTGACCAGGCTGAAGAATGAGGAGCGCAGTGCGATACCGGGCATCGGGCCGCGGCGCTCGGAGATCGTTGTCGCGGGTGCGCAGGTGTACGCCGAATTGCTGGAGCACTTTTCCCTGCCCGGCTTCCGGTATTCGGAGATGGGGCTGCGCGACGGCATTCTGGCGCAGATGCTGGCCGAGCAGGATCCGCGCACCATCGCGCACCAGCAGTACGAGCGCGACCGATGGCAGGCAGTTCTCGAAACGTGCAGGCGCTATGGGGTCGATCCGAGGCAAGCCGAACCGGTGCGTCAGCATGCCACACAGCTCTTTCACGATATGAGAGAGGTACATGAGCTGCCGCCGGAGTATCAGTTATGGGTCGAAACGGCGGCCATGCTGCGCGATATCGGAAAGTTCATGAACTATCAGGGGCATCACCGCCACGCGCAATACATCATCTCTAATTCGGAAATCTTCGGTTTTAATGCGACGCAGCGGGTGGTCACTTCGGCGATTGCGCGATATATCGGGAAGAGCCGGCCAGCTCCGGAAGGAAGAACCATGCGGCAGGTTCCTCCCGAGGAGCACGAGCATGTGAAGCGCGCCGTGGTGCTGCTCCGCCTGGCGGTAGCGCTGAATCAGGACCGGGCCAGCGATGTGCTGCGGGTGAAGGTGAGGGTCTACCCCAGGCAGGTAATTCTGGAGCTCAGCCCGGGCCGTACCGGGGCCGAGCTCGAGTTGTGGTCGCTCCGCAAAGAAGCCGATTATTTCCGCGAGGTCTTCCGGCGGGAGCTCTTCGTCACATTGCTGTAGACTCCGCGCAGGATGCGCGGATCGACGAGCCAATGGAGAATCCCAGGGCGGCGTGTCACATCGACCCGAGCAATGGCGCCCTTGCGAAGCCGGATATTCATGCGGCTGGGACTCAGGAGAGCTCCCAGGAACTGCGCGAGGTTGGGATTATGGCCGACGATGAGCACATTCTCACGCCCATTGAGGTCGTTGACGAGCTTTTCGAAGGCGGCCACAGATGCGTCTGGCGAGAGGGCTTCAGAAACCATAATTTTAGCGTCGTAGCCGGTCTCAGTACCGACGAGCGAGGCGGTCTGCAAGGCGCGCTTGAGGGGGCTGGAGACGATAAGGTCGAAATGGACTTTGAGGGCGTTCAGATAATTGCCGACCAGAAGGCACTGCTGCTTGCCTTCCTTGTCGAGAGGGCGCTTGACGTCAATCACGGGATTGGCGCGTCTCGTGCCGGCGCTGGCGTGGCGGAGAACGTAAAGGTTCACGAGAATTGTTCCATTTAGGGGGAAGTTCCCCGGAGAGTATTCATCGAATTGTAACAATCAGAAACGGTGTGGATTGTTAATTCCGATTGCAAAGAGGGTTAATTTCTCCGGCAGGCGCACCAATTTCAGACCGTCGGCTCGGGCCTGGGAAGCGGCCCTGGAGGCATGGGAGGTTCCGGATCGGGTTCCGGCGCTGGGATCGGGTTGGGAGGATCGTCGGTTCCGGGATCCGGGCCGGGGAAGGGGGGAATGGCAGGATCGAATCCGGGTACCGTGCTGAGCTTGATGTTTGGGTCGGACATAGCTTCTCGCGATGCTTCTGAACTATGGAAGCAGTTGCCGATGAGGCTGGTTGCCCGAAGATTCCCACAGACGGAGTGCTGGCGACTTCGCAGTGAGTCGCCCTGAGCGAAATTCAGCTACGGGAATTGAGATGACGTCAGGGCACGGCTGAGGCTGCCAGCTCAGCGGGAGCGGGTTTAGCGCGCTCTCTCGCCGGTGCCCTCTTTGCCGGCGGCCTGGCGTGATGGTGGTGCGGGTGGGGAACCGGAACGGCGGGGATGTCGTCGACGGATGCTTTGCCCTCGGCCACGCGCATGAAGAACTCCTGCGAGTTAAAGCGAGGCAGATCGCGGCCGGCTTCGGTAAGGCAGACGCGAGTGTAGGTGCCGGAGCGGTCGAGGGCGCGCGCCTTGACCGTGTCCGCTAGATTGGCAGCGAGAATCTCGGTGCGGATCCGGTTGCGAATCTGCTGGTCGCGGATGGGGAAGACGACCTCGCACCGTTCGAACAGATTGCGGGGCATCCAGTCGGCGCTTCCTGCGTAGATATCCTGCTCGCCGCCATTTTCGAAGTAAAAAATGCGGCTGTGCTCGAGGAAGCGTCCGACGATGGAGTGAACACGGATGTTTTCGCTGAGGCCCTTGATGCCGGGCCGGAGCCCGCACATACCGCGAATCACCAGATCGATATTTACTCCGGCATTCGAGGCGGCATAGAGCGCCTCGATGACACTGGGTTCGAGCAGCGCGTTCATTTTGGCAATGATGCGTGCTGGGCGTCCGGCAGCGGCGTGCTCGGCCTCGCGCTGGATAAGCCGGATAATGCTTTGTGCCAGAGTAAGCGGCGCGACGAGCAGCGGAGCGTAGTCGTCGGACTCCGAGTGGGCGGTGAGGTAATTGAAGACCGCACCCATGCTGGCTGTGATTGCCGGGTCTGAGGTGAGGAGGCTGAGATCAGTGTAGAAGCGGGCGGTAATGGGGTTGTAGTTGCCCGTGCCGAGGTGTCCGTATCGGCGAACCACGCCGTCCGGGTCGCGCCGGACTACAAGGGCCAGCTTGCAATGTGTCTTCAGCCCTACGATGCCGTGAAATACCTGCACGCCGGAATCTTCAAGGTCGCGGGCCCAGCGGATATTCGATGCCTCATCGAAGCGCGCCATCAGCTCGACAACCACCGTGACTTCTTTGCTTTGCGCCGCTTCGGTGAGCGCCTGGAACATGGGGGAGTCGGCGCTCGTGCGGTAAAGAGTTTGTTTCATCGAGACGACATTCGGGTCTTTGGCGGCGGCCTGAATGAAGCCGACCACGCCCTCGTAGGAGTCGTATGGATGGTGCAGCAGGATGTCGCGATGGCGTAGCTCGTCGAAGATGTCCGTCGATTTTCGGTTCAGGCGAAGCTCGCGGGGGCTGAACGGCGGGAATTTCAGGTCCGGCCGGGGCGTGTCGCTTGCCAGGTTCCACAGCCGCGAAAGGTTCACCGGTCCATCGGTGCGAAAGACCTGGGTTTCATCGAGTTCGAAATTGAGCCGGAGGCGGTCGATGATCTCCGGATCGGCAGATTTTTCAATTTCGAGGCGCACGGCGTCGCCCTTGCGCCGATTGTGCAACTCGGAGCGGACGGTTTCGAGCAGGCTGCGCGACTCTTCTTCCTGGAAATAGAGATTGCTGTTGCGAGTGACCCGGAAAGCTGCCTTGGAGAGAATCTCATATCCGCGATACATTCCCGCAGCATTGCGTTCGATCAGGTCGTGCAGGAATACGTAGTCCTGCGTGCCGCCGCTCGAGGGCAGGCTGACGAATCGCGGGAGCGCTCGCGGGACGGTGACTACTCCCAAAACAGGGCCGGCCGCGCCTTTGCGCTTGCGGCGCAGCAGCAGGGCGATGCACAAAGCCTTGTTCAGCACGCGCGGAAACGGGTGCGCCGGGTCGATTGTAATGGGCGTCAGAAGCGGGTCTACTTCACGCTGGTAGTATTCGCTGGCCGCCTTGCAAGCGGCGGCATCCATCTCGTCCCACCGCAACACACGCACGCCTGCGTTGCGTAGAGCGGGGAGAATCTGTTCGTTCCAGCAGCGATATTGCTCGGCGACGAAGCCGTGCATGGTGGCGTTCAGCACGGCGAGCGATTGCTCGAGGGTGGTACCGTCCGGGTTCAGCTCGGCATAGCCATCTTCAATGCGCTGCAGGACGCCGGCAACACGGATTTCGACAAACTCATCGAGGTTGCTGGCGGTAATGGCCAGAAATTTTACACGCTCCAGCAAGGGATTCGATTCGTCCTGGGCTTCTTCGAGAACGCGGCGGTTGAAGCTCAGCCACGACTCATCTCTTCCGAAAAACAGGCTTTGCGGCTGACGTTGCGTATGGGCCATGGCTTGCGGGATTTTGGGCAAACCCCAATGCCCAAGTGTACAAAAACTGCGTACATCAGGGGCGCCGGTTAAGCATGAAAGAACGGCAAAAAGATCGAGTCCGTACCCCGGCGGGGCTGAATGGTACCGCGGCCTATTTCAGCCCGCACTTCCACAGAAAAAGGCATTTTACTGAACGCACGCGGGTTGGCTCTGTTTCAGCGGCCGGATCGCAAATGGACGTCGGCTGCTCCGATACAGTGACCGTGTTCGCTTCATAGTGGATGTGCGGGTAGGACTTATCCCGCTCCTGGCCGCATGCCAATGCCTTCTCCAGGGCAAACCTGTAAACAAGCTGATAGGTTTCATCAGCGGGTGCCGGTACGAACCTGGAACGAGTGGCGCTGTCGACGGCCGCCTGCCTCAGCATTTGCGGTCCGCTCACCACCTGAACATTTCCCGCACTTCCAGTAGACAGGAGCGTGAATTTCAGAACGACATCTCCGGAAACGCGGGCTGCCATGGCAATGGGCGGATACGCCGGGGGCTCGAGCCTGGCGACTTCAAGGGACGGTTTGGACGTCGTGGTCTGAGCTAAGGCCAGCAACAAGGTTGCTCGTCCTAAGACCTCAACGAGCGTGCGACTCATGCGCATCAGTATAGGACCGCAATTGGGCCGAGTGACAGAAGTTCCGGTGGATTTCTCTTATACAAAACCGATTTGCGATTGGGCATAGACGATTTGACTCAAGAGCACGGCTCGGTAAGGATTAAGGAAGGGCTCGACGGGAGGTTGACTCATGGGGTTCGGCGATTGTGAACGCAGCGTTCGGAGAGCGCAGGAGACCGCGGTGGAACTCTACCAGCTAGCCGCGTTAATGCTGGGTGATGAAGGGGAGGCCGCCAGCCTGGTGGAATCAACCGTGGCCGATGTGAATGTCGATCCCTGCGCGCCGGAAGAAACGGCGGTTGAAAGGGCCCGCCACCACCTGGTCGAAGCAGCAGTGGCTCGCATGAGCGAGGCCGATCCTGCGGCATTCGCAGCGCCTGCACCTGTCACCGGATCCGGTTCATGCATCGAGGATGACGATCTTTCGGCTGCGGGCATTTCTGCCGAACAGATTGCCGAGTTGTTGAATGGCGCAGGAAGTGGGATCCAGCTGCGCAGCTGGCTCGATCAGCTTCCGGGCGCGCAACGCGCCATCTTTGTGCAACGCGCGGTCCTC
>JAFAMZ010000156.1 GCA_019232935.1 Silvibacterium sp. | reverse complement strand
GACGCGGCTAAGAGTGTAGGCCACCCACCGGCGGTCCGGCGAAACCTGCGGATCTCCCACATCCTGGAACTTGAAGACGTCGTCGAGGGTGATGGGATGGGGCGTCTGCCCGGAGGCGAGGAGAGATACAGAAAGCAAGAGGGTTAGAGGCAACGTTCGGGACATGCAGAAAAGTATAAGGGCGAGCTGTTCTTGAACTTTATGCTTGACAACAGATATAGTGTCATAGTTATGTATAACAGCATGACTGACGAAGTGCGATCGCCCTTCAATAACATGCCATGGAGGCTGAAATGAACCCTCTACATCTCGTGCTCACCGCTCTCATTACGCTGCCGGCCCTTGCCTTTGGACAGGCGGCTTCGCAGAAACCCTTCGATGCTCTGAAATCTCTGGCAGGAGGATGGGAGGGCCAGGTGACCACCACTCCCAAGATGAGCGATATGGGCGACATGGCCTCTGTCACTGTGACCTTGCGGGTCACGTCCCGCGGCAACGCTCTGGTCCATGAAATGTCGGCCGCCGGAAAGTTCGACGACACATCGAATAACGATCATCCAGTCACCATGTTTTATCTGAACGGCGACAACCTGATGCTCACCCATTATTGCGATGCGGGTAACCGCCCGCGCATGAGTGCCCGGACCTCGCCCGAGGGCAAGATCGTCGATTTCGACTTCGTCGATCTTGAAGGCGGCACGCAGAATGGACACATGCAGCACGCCACCTTCACATTCATCGACGCCAATCACCACACCGAGGACTGGACCTATATGATGCCGGGGGACAAGCCGGTCCGCGCGCATCTGGACTTGCACCGTGCACAAACGACGGTGGCGGCGCGATGATTGGCATTCAAACAGGGAACTCTCTTGATGGATCTGGAATGGAATGATCGCGAGCCGATTTACCGGCAGCTCCGGGACCGCGTGGTGGCGATGATCCTTGATGGCGTGCTCGGAGAGGGTGACCCGTTGCCCTCGGTGCGCAGCGTTTCCGCCGAGTACCGGCTGAATCCGCTGACGGTGATGAAGGGCTATCAACAACTCGTGGATGAGGGGCTGGTGGAGAGCCGGCGCGGTCTCGGCATGTTCGTCAACGCCGGGGCGCGCGGCGCGCTGCTTGAAGCGGAACGCCGCCGGTTTCTTGCCGAGCAGTGGCCCCGGATCAGCGCGACCATCCAGAGGCTGGGATTAAGGACGGAAGACCTGCTCAACAACGCGAACGGCAGGGGGGAGAACTAGAGCATGACATGTATCGAAGCGCGAGGCCTGCGCAAGACCTTCGGGCCCAAAGTCGCGGTGAATGGCGTGGACCTTCTCGTCGAAGAAGGTAGGATCGTGGGGGTTATTGGTCCTAATGGGGCAGGAAAGACTACCACGCTCAATGCGATCCTCGGCCTCACGCCCTACGAGGGCCATCTACGCGTACTGGGACGCGATCCCTGGCGGGAACGCGACCAGCTCATGCGTGACGTTTGCTTCATCGCGGATGTCGCCGTGCTGCCGCGCTGGATCCGTGTCTCGCAGACGCTCGACTACGTGGCCGGAGTGCATCCGCGCTTCGATCGCGCCAAAGCGGAGGGCTTTCTCGGGCGGACCTCGATCCGGCCCACGCACAAAGTGCGGGAGCTGTCGAAGGGCATGGTGGCCCAGCTTCATCTGGCGCTGGTTATGGCGATTGACGCGAAGCTGATGGTGCTGGACGAGCCCACGCTGGGGCTCGACATCCTTTACCGCAAGCAGTTCTATGACTCGCTGCTGAACGACTACTTCGACGGCAACCGAACCATTCTCGTGGCTACCCACCACGTGGAAGAGGTAGAGCATGTGCTGACGGACCTGCTGTTCATCCGCGACGGGCAGATCGTATTTCGAGCGGGTATGGAAGAGCTGGAGACGCGCTTCCGCGAAGTGACAGTGAATCCGGAGCAGCTTGCCGCCGCTCGCGCGCTGCGACCGGTCTACGAGCGCCAGGCGCTAGGCCGAAGCAGTCTGATCTTCGATGGCGCCGATCCGCAAAAATTGGCCGGCTTCGGCGAGGTACGCAGGCCGTCGATCTCCGATCTGTTTGTCGCCATGATGAGCCCCAATCATGGCCATGCGTAATTTGGCCGCACTTAATAAAGGGAGGGCCGGATGG
>JAFAMZ010000109.1 GCA_019232935.1 Silvibacterium sp. | reverse complement strand
GATGAGGCGATCGACAGCTTTATCAGGAGCCTGGATGCGGAAAAGATTGTCTCGCGCCGCCTTGCGACATCCCATGCCTTCCACAGCCGCATGGTCGAGCCTGCGCTTGCCCCCTTTGCCGAAGTCGTCCGCGCCATAGACTTTTCCGACCCGGCGATCCCCTATGTCTCAACGCTGACTGGACAGTGGATCACCTTATCCGAAGTCTCGAGGGCCGAGTACTGGACGCGCCAGCTCCGCCATACCGTGCGTTTCGCCGATGCTGTCCGTGAGCTGCTGCAGGTCCCCGAGCGGATCATGCTTGAAATCGGCCCGGCCGAAACGCTGGTGCCGCTCATCCGGCAGACCGCAGGAACCGGCTCGATGGTCGCCCTTTCCTCGCTCGGCTCGTCGCGCGACAACACACCGGAAGACAAAGCCGTTTTTTCCGCGCTGGGAGCGCTGTGGACGCAAGGCGCAAATCCGGACTGGGGTGCCGTCCACGCCGGATACCGGCGCCGCCGCGTGCTGCTGCCGACGTATCCCTTCGAACGCCAGCGGCATTGGGTTGAGCCGCCCATCGCGACGAAGACGCAGCATCCGCCCACAATTCAGGAAATTGCTGCACCCACGGCTGTAACGAATACAGTGAAAGCTCCACTATTTGAGGTTCCCACGATGGCTACACCAGCTTCTGTCGCGCAATCCGACACCATGCTCAGCGAACTGAAGGCGCTTATCGCCGACCTCTCCGGTACCGATTTGAGCGACGCGGAGGCCGACGCCTCTTTTCTCGAGCTTGGTTTCGACTCGCTCTTTCTGACGCAGCTCACGCAGGGAATCCAGAGCAAATTCCGCGTCAAGCTAACCTTCCGCCAGATCATGGAGAGCTATCCAACGCTGGGAGCGCTGGCCGCACATCTCGATGCGACAGTCGCGCCGGAACTGCGGAACGCTTCTGTGGCACCAGCGTCCGTGCCGACGGCTCCGCCTGCGCCACTTTTTGCTCCTCCCGCTGCGGCGCCGACACCTTCACCGATCGCGTTTGCGCCGGCGGCCGGAGGTTCCTACGAAGCGCTCTTTGCCAGCCAGATGCAGGCTCTCACGGCACTATTCCAGCAACAGATGGCCTTTCTTCAGGGGCATGCGGCGTCGAGCCATCAATCTGTGCCTGTCACAGTCACAAATGCCGCACCAATCGCCACGCAGATATCAGACGCGGTTACAAAAGCATCGCCTCAGCCCGAGCAGCCCGCTGAACCGAAGCCTGCCAAGCCGGCCTTTACACCTTTCAAGCCGCTACAGCGCGGCGACACCGGCGGTCTGAATCCAGCGCAGGAGAAGTACCTCAAGGATCTCATCGGTCGCTACAACGCACGCACCACAGGTTCCAAGCGCTTTACCCAGGAGCACCGCGGAGTCTTCGCCGACGGCCGGGTTGTCTCCGGCTTCAACGCGCAGACCAAAGAAGTGGTCTACCCGCTGGTAGTCAACAAGGCCTCGGGTGCCTATCTCTGGGACAAGGACGGCAACCGCTACATCGACATCCTCAACGGGTATGGAGCTATCCTTTATGGCCACTCTCCGGAGTTCATCGTCGAGGCGGTGCGCCAGCAGGTGGACCTCGGTTTTGCCATCGGCCCGCAGACCGAGCTTACCGGCGTCTGTTCCGAGCTGGTTCGCGAATTGACGGGAATGCAGCGGGTCACCTTCTGCAATACCGGCTCCGAAGCCGTAATGGGAGCAATGCGCCTGGCCCGCACCGTTACGGGACGCAACCTCGTGGTGCTCTTCAGCGGCGACTACCATGGCAGCTTCGACGAAGTGCTGGTAAAGGCGGTCGGCAAGCATCGTTCCATGCCGGTTGCGCCCGGGATTCCGCGCGAGAGCGTCGCGAATATTCTCGTGCTTGATTACGGCACGCCGGAGAGCCTGGAAATCATCCGCCAGCGTGCCGATGAAATTGCCGCAGTACTGGTCGAGCCGGTGCAGAGCCGCCATCCCGAACTGCGCCCGGCGGAATTTCTGCACGAGGTACGCAGGATCACCGAACAGAGCGGGTCGTGCCTGATCTTTGACGAGGTCGTGACCGGCTTCCGCACGCATGCCGGAGGCATGCAGGCCCTCTACGACATCCGCGCCGATCTCGCCACCTACGGCAAAGTGGTCGCCGGCGGCCTGCCGGTCGGGGTGATCGCCGGCAGCCCCGCTTACATGGACGCCCTCGATGGAGGCCAGTGGCAGTACGGCGACGAGTCGTTTCCGCAGGTAGGAGTCACGTTCTACGCCGGAACCTTTATGCGTCATCCGCTGGCACTGGCGGCGGTGAAGGCGAGCCTCGAACACATCAGGGAGTCCGGCCCATCACTCCAGACCGAGCTCGCGGCAAAGACCGCGTCTCTGGTAAGCGATCTGAACAGCATGTTCCGCGAGGTCTCGTACCCGACCGCCATTGAGACCTTCTCGTCGTGGTTTTTCATGAGCGCTCCTGCCGAGCCGAA
>JAFAMZ010000006.1 GCA_019232935.1 Silvibacterium sp. | reverse complement strand
ACGAAGATGGATTGATTCGGCGCGAAGGAGAACTTGTCGGCAGGCATTGCCTTGACGAGGCCCATCATCGATTTCTCGATCAGGGTGAGTTGCGAATCGAAGGCGGCCGCTGGAGTGGCAATGGATCCGGCGGCGGGGGCCTGGGCGTCAGTTGAGGCGCTCATCTGAGCTACGGCCGCGAAGGAAGAGATACCGAGCAGGCAACACGCTATAAATCTGGGCAGGTACATTGCAACCTCCGGGGCAGAAACGAAGACGCGTCAAGCTTACCAAAACCGGATATGCGGACCGAGAGTGGAAGAGACGAGCGGTTGCCCCCTACTGGTGGTGCGCTGAGGTAGCCCGCTCGAGAACTGCGGCGCGCCGACCGCCGATGCGAGCGCGGCGTTTTCATGAGCTCGATCGAGGTTCAGACTTGTTCGGCGGAGAGACCCGTCCCGGAGGCGGGTGATCCTGACTACTTTGCGGTCGAGCTTGCCCATAACGCTCGCTCCGGACTCAAATCTTTAGAGTCGGCGCGGCGATCAGCGTCGCAAAAAGTCTGCGGCGCCTCAACGTATTCGCGTTCCTTACGGCGAATCTCCTTGTAACGGGCGAAGGCGTTGCGATCGCTCTCGAGGCCGAGGAAGGTACGCAACCTTGAGCCGCGATATGTGTGGGCGGCCATCTTGCCCATGTTTTTCAGAACAAACCACGGGTCGTGCTTCAGGACCTCGGGAATGTGTTTGGTCTTCATGCCGCGCTCGGCTTTCCAGCGCAGGTATTCGATCTCGTCGAGGGAAAGGTTTTCGTTGTGGACGATGGGCGTGGTGCCGTCGTACTCGTGGAGGCGCTCGTTCTCGATGAGCCCCTGCTTGCGGAAGTCGGCTGTCATGGGCGTTTTGGGATAGGGCGTGGGGTGCTGGATGTACGGCCAGTCGACGTACTTGCGGGCGAACTCGAGGTTGGCTTCGATGGATTCGAGGGTGTCTCCGGGGCTGCCGACGATGAGGCCTCCGATGACGTACATGCCGTTTTCGTGGAGATAGTCGATGGCCTGGATGGAGGCGTTGCCGGTCTTTTTGCCGTTCTTGCGGGCGGTGTTCTTAGCCGATGCCTGCAGGAACTTGAGGTCGGTCTCGAGGATGTTTTCGATGCCTAAGAAAACATAACGAAAACCGGCTTTACGCATGAGGGGCGCGAGGGTCTCGCCGTGGTTGGCGATGGCAGACGTCATGCCCTGCACGTAGTAGTCGATCTTGTTGAGTCCGGCATTGATGATGGCGTTGCAGAGGGCTTCAAAGCGGTGAACGTTGAGAGTGATGTTGTCATCGACGATGAAGAGGGTGCGCGCGCCGTGGTCGTATGCGTCGCGGATGTCGTCGAGCACGCGGTCGAAGGAGTAGGTGAAGAAGTTGCGGCCGCGCATTTCGATGATGGAGCAGAAGCTGCAGTCGAAGGTGCATCCGCGGGAAGTTTCGATCACGTCGGCCTGGCGGCCGAGGATGGTGTATCCCTTGAGCACGCGGGCGCTGCGGTTGGGGAGGCGGATCTCGTTGTCTTCGAGGCGATGCGGGGCGCGGGCGGGGTTGTGGATCCACCTGTCACCTTCTTTGTGCGAGAGGCCGGAGATGAAGTGCATGCTGCCCTGGCCTTCGAGGGCGCGGGTGAGCTCGCGGAAGGTGACTTCGCCCTCGCCGCGGACGATGAAGTCGACGGGCATGTCGAGATAGGCAGCGGTGTCGAGGCTGGGGTCATAGCCTCCGACGACGATCTTGACGCCGGGCTTGAGCGAGCGGACGAGGTGCATGAGGCGCTCGGCGCTGCGGCGCTGGAAGGTCATTATGGACATGCCGACAATGTCGGGCGAGTGCTCGCGGACGAGGTCGGTGACGGTCTTGTTGACGCTTCGCTGGCACAGGATGAGGTCGGCGACGGCCACCTTATGGTGCGGATCGAGGTTGCCGGCGAGCGAGGTGAGCGCTCCGTTGGGCATGCGGATGGCTACGGTGGGCATGTGCTCGAACGAATCGGGCATAGAGAGCAGAAGGATGTTCAAGACGCCTCCAAGCGAAATACCGAGTATAAGCCGTGCGCCTCTAGTGGGCGCATAAATTATATGAGGCGAATAGGATAAGAGAAGAGGGGAAGTGCAGTGGTTGGGACATCTGTTCCGAGAAGCTAACGATCGCAGTTACATTTCGAGTGCGGTGCCATTTTGGAACTGCGCCTGGGGACTTTGGGGTAAACCCCCTCCCCCCTTAAAATCCGCTTGTCATAGATTCGACGAGGCTTAAGGAACGTCTGAGCGCTACCTCATAGCGGGGAAATGACTTACGGTATGTCATAGAAAACAGGAAGCTTGCGAGACCCCTCAGTTCCCGTTGTGGTACGGGCAGCTTCCTAAAATTGGAAAACCCGGCAGCAGCTGCGGCCGGGCTTTTCTACCCTCTATGTCTATTGTAGCTGGTTTGCGGAAATTGTCGGCCACGAAGAGGGCGTTCTGAAAAGGAGGCGGATTCAGGTTCTTCTTTCGCTCGCCTAAGGTGCCTACCAAAAATTGCGCCGGTGTAATGATGACGAGTTTGTGCGGCACTCAAAGCTGCGGTTCTGTTTTGCCGGGACTGACTGTCGTCGATACGGAGAGATATGTTATCCATCTGAATACTCGCCATTCTTCTTCCGCTACAGAGCTTTCAGTGCAACTGAAATGAGTGCGTCGAGGGCGACTGCGCCTTTGCCCTGCTCATGCACCACCAGGGGATTGATATCGATCTCGGCGATCTGCGGCGACGAGCGCATCAGGCGGCCGAGAATTAAAATTATTTCCACAACAGCAGAAACGTCCCGCGACGGAGAGCCACGAAAATCGCGGAGGAGCTTGCTGCAACGAAGCCTGTTCAACTTGTGTTCGATGGCGTTGCGCGGCAAATCCGGCGGGAGCAAGAGTACGTCCTCGATGGCTTCTGCGAGCACGCCACCGAATCCAACCAGCAAAACAGGGCCCCATTGCGGGTCATTGCGCGCCCCCAGGATCAGTTCGAGACCCTTGTTGCTCATGCGCTCGACGAGAATCCCATCGACAAGAAGGTCCGGGCGCGCTTTACCAATGTTATGATGCAGGGCTTCCCATGCTTGCCGGAGCTCGGTCTCCGACTGAATGTTCAGTATCACCGCGCCGGTATCGCTCTTGTGCGGCAGGTCGGCAGACTGCGCTTTGAGGACAACGGGGTAGTCAATCTCTGTCGCGATACGGATCGCCTCTTCGACGTTTCTGGCAAGGCTGCCTGCCGGGATTTCAATCCCTAACCTGGCGAGAACCTGCTTGCTCTCAATTTCGGATAGCAGGCCGGGTCGCAGGTGTGGAACAGGAGGGCCGATTTTTGGGTCTTCATCCGGCATTACTGTGTGCAACGCAAGCGTGGTGACCCGGGCCAAAGCGCGGATAGCGCGCTCAGGGGAAGGGAAGCAGGCTATGCCCAATGCCCGCAGTTCCTGCAACTCGGGAAAGTCGAATGAAGCGCCTTCATCGAGCGCCGCAAAGACAACCGTCTTGCGCGGCTGCAGCGTTTTGATCGCTTCCACAATTCGCGGAAGCTTCAGCTGAGTGGTCATTGGATCGGTGAGGATAATGGCCAGCATCAGGCTGCCGTACGTCGCGTCTTCGACGATCGGGGCCAGCGTGCGGCGATAGAGACCGGGGTCGACCAGGGCTTGCGCAGTGAGGTCCAGCGGGTTTGAGGGCGGAATAAACGGCGGCAATGCTTCGCGGAGCGATTGTTCGGTCTGGGCAGAAAGCGGAGGCAGCGGAAGTCCGACGCGATCGCAAAGATCGAGCGTGACAGCTTTGAATGCGCCGGACTCTGTGAAAACGGCCGCTCCGCCTTCCGGGATTGTCTGGCAGCGGACGAGAATTTGCGTGACGTCCACCAGCTCTTCGAGGCTTTGGACATGGATCACTCCAGCGTGGGTTACAAGCGTGCTCATAACCTCATAATCGCCCGCGATTGCGCCCGTGTGCGTTGCTGCTGAGTCTCGAGCGGCGTTGCTGCTGCCCGGATGCAGCAGCACGATGAACTGTCCGGCCGCTCGGACCCGGCGTGCCAAATTCAGGAAGCGCTTCGGCTGGCGGAACTGCTCTACGACAAGAGCGAAGACGCGCGTAGCGGGATCGCCAATGAGATGTTCGAGGAAATCCTCAACAGAATTAGCAGCTTCGTTTCCGGTGGACACCGAATAGGTGAGAGGAATTCCCTGATGACGCATGTTGACCGCGATAACAGCGGCGAGCGCTCCGCTTTGCGAGAGGATGGCCGCGCCACGCACATCCTCTCGCGGCTGTGGTGGTGTCACGATGAACGTAAGTGGGATTCCCTCGACATAGTTCACCATTCCGAGGCAGTTCGGACCCTCGAGGATCATGCCATGCTCTTGTGCGATCCTGGCCAGCTCGCGCTGTGCGGCGAGTCCTACCTCACCGGTTTCGGCAAATCCGGCTGAAAAGACGATGGCGCTTCCCACGCTCTTGCTTGCACATACCCGAACGGAATCAAGAACTGCAGATCCTGGTATTGCTAGAACAGCGCAGTCGATGCCCGCAGGCATTTCGTCGATCGAGCCGAGACATTGGCGACCATGAATGACTGGACGCTTAGGGTTGACCAGATAAAGTTCTCCCCCATAGCCGGCGTCCTCAAGGTTTAGCAACACGGCTTCACCCAGGGAACCCGGCGTCGACGAAGCTCCAACCAGCGCGATGGATCGCGGCCGCAACAAGCGGTCAAGCTGCGCGTGCTTCAGCCGATTCTCCTCTGCATCCAATATCGGCGCCATGATCGGCCTCAGCGGCGGTAGCTTTCAAGCCCCGGTTTGATACTCTTCTCGTCCAAAAATTGCTTCAGCCCCTTCTCGCGGCCGTGCTCGGGATCGCGAAGCTGCGACTGATCGAGCTTGGCGTAGAGGTAGTCTTCACTCTGCTCCCAGGTGAGCTCGCGACAGCGCTTGAATCCATGCTTTGCGGCGCGAAGCACCACGGAATTCTTTGCAGCCAGCTTGCGCGCGAGCGCGACGGTTTCGTCGCGAAGGTGTTCGAGGGGCACCGCTTTATTGACCAGGCCCATCTCAGCCGCTTGGCGCCCGGTGAATGTCTCGCCGGTCATGATGTACTCGAGCGCCGTGCGATGTCCTACCGTATCGGCGAGCGCCTTGCTCACCAGATTACCGGGGGGAATGCCCCAGTTGATTTCCGAGAGACCGAAGATGGCCGTCTCTGACGCGATCGCGAGGTCGCAGGCGACCAAGGGTGAAAAGCCTCCACCAAAGCACCACCCGTTGACCATGGCGATGGTCGGCTTCGCATACATCCTCAGCAGCTTCCATTGCCATGTGGATGCATCGCGCCGCACGCGTTCCTGAACGATCTCCGGCGCCTGGTCCACCTCGCGGAAATACTCCTTCAGGTCCATTCCTGCGGTCCAGGATTCGCCCGCGCCAGTCAGGACGAGCACCCTGGCGTCATCATCGAGTTCCAGCGTTTGCAAAACGTCCGTCATCTCGCGATTCATTGTGGGGCTCATCGCATTGCGCTTTTCCGGGCGGTTGAATGTCACCCAAGCGATCCCGTCTTCCACCTCCACGCGAACCGTTGTCCAGCGCTGCTCGTACACGCTCATGTTTACTCCTCTTCTGCCGCTCCGCTCATATCGAGATGCTCGCTTAAGCCTGGAGCGGAAGCCCAACATAATTTTCCGCAAGGCTGGTTGCCGCTGCCCTGGAAGTTGTCACGTACTCCAGCTCTGCCAGTTGTCTCTTACGGTCGAAGCCAGACTCATTCTCAAAGCGGTGAAGCAGGGCAGTCATCCACCAGGAGAAACGCTGTGCTTTCCATATCCGCCGCAAACACGTTTGCGAGTATGTGCTCAGCTTCGATTCGTCGTTGCGTCGATAAAACGCGGCGATTGCATCGGACAAATGAAATACATCCGCAAACGCCAGGTTCATGCCCTTAGCGCCCGTGGGCGGCACGATGTGCGCGGCGTCTCCAGCCAGATAGAGCCGGCCATATTGCAGTGGTTCGGCAACAAAGCTGCGCATGCCGGTTACGCCCTTTTGCAGAATCGGTCCTTCGGTGGGCCTCCATCCGTCGGAGCAGCCCAGCCGCGAGTGAAGCTCGCTCCAGATGCGGTCGTAGCTCCACTCGTCTATGTCCTCGCCAGGTCGGCATTGCAGGTAAAGCCGCGTGATCCGCGGTGAGCGCATGCTATACAGGGCGAAGCCGCGCTCGTGGTGCATGTAAAGAAGCTCATTGCGCGATGGCGGCGCTTCAGCCAGGATGCCGAGCCACGCGAACGGATAAGTGTGCTCGTAGATGCTCAGAACGCCGGGTGGAAAAGCGGAGCGGGAGATGCCATGAAATCCGTCGCATCCTGCAATAAAATCGCAGCGAATCTCATCTGCGCCTGCGTTGCCGTCCATGCGAATGCGCGGCTGAGGTCCCTCGATTTCGTGCAATGAGACATGCCTGCACTCGAAACGCAGTTCGCCTCCATCGGCCAGGCGACGCGCAATCAGATCCTTAACGACTTCCTGCTGGCCGTATACGGTTACGCATTTTCCGGTCAGATCAATAAACGAGATGCGCTGCCGCAATCCGTTCACGCCCAGGTCGATTCCCCCATGGCGCAGGCCTTCGCGGGAGAGCCGTTCGCCGACTCCTGCTTCGCAGAGCATTTGCACGCTTGTGTGCTCCAGCACGCCGGCCCGCACTCGCTCTTCGCAATATGCGCGAGACCGCGCCTCGAGGACGATGGACTCGATGCCGGTTAGATGCAGCAGATGCGAGAGCATCAGTCCGGCGGGGCCCGCGCCCACTATCCCGACCTGCGTTTTGAAACACGCCATTGCTACTGCTGCTCCGTGTTCGCGCGCTCTTCGAGAATATCTTTTGCAGCATGAAAGGCGGCGTTGGCAGCAGGAACGCCGCAGTAAATCGCGCAGTGCAGCAGCACCTCGCGAATCTCCTCCGGTGTAACGCCATTGTTCTCTGCCGCACGCAAATGCATGCGCAACTCTTCTCCACGGTTCAGCGCGACCATCAATCCGATAGTCAGCAGACTGCGGGTGTGAGGCGGGAGGCCCGGGCGTGTCCAGATTTCCCCCCAGGCATAGCGTGTGATCAGATCCTGAAATTCCGTGTCGAAGCTTGTTTTGGCCGCCTCGGCACGGTTTACGTGCTCGTCCCCGAGTACGCTGCGCCTTGCGCGCATTCCAGCCTGGTGGCGATCTTTTTCATGCATGGCTGCTCCCCTCAGAATTGAGGAATTTGAGAACCGCAGCGGCAAACTCTTCGGGCTTCTCCAATGCCGAGAGATGTGATGCTTCGAGTTCGACGAAACGCGAATCGCGGAGGGCCGCGTGAAGTGCGCGCCCTTCGGAAGCAGGCGTCGCAGGATCATCGCTCCCGCTGATGACCAGAGCCGTAGCCTTTATTGCGGCGACAGCGGTTCTCAGATCGGTATCGCGGAGCGCGCAACAGCACGCCTCATAGCCTTGCGCGTCGGTAGCGGCGATCATCGCGCAGATCGTCTCCATTTCGTCGGGATGCTCATCGATGTAAGCCCGGGTAAACCATCGCCCCAGGGTCATTTGCGCGAGTGCCTCCATGCCTTCAGTACGTGCCATTGCGATTCGCTGATTCCACAGTTCGACCGAGCCGATGCGCGCCGCTGTATTGGCCAGAATGAGTCGTTCGATGCGGTCGGGCACACGAATGCCGAGCCACATGGCGATCATGCCCCCAACAGACAGGCCACACACGTCGGCGCGTTCGATACCAAGATGGTCGAGCAGGAAGAGGACGTCGCCGCCGAGCTGGTCCATCGTGTAGGGGCCCGGCGGAACGCTGCTCTGACCGTGACCGCGCATGTCGTAGCGCACAACGCGGTGGGTACCTTCAAACTGCCGAAGCACTTTGTCCCACATATGGAGGTTGGACCCGATCGAGTTTGAGAGCAGCAGGACGCTGTTTCCGGTTGGGCCGCTCGTCTCGTAATAAAGCCGGACATTGACGCTCTCAGCGTGAGGCATGTGATTCCCCCAGAACGCGTTTGATGAATCGTTGTGCGCTGCCCAGGTAGGCGCGAGGCTCCATGAGCCGGTCGATTTCAACGCTGCTCAGGTGCCCCGTTACTGCCGGCATACCTTTGAGGACAGTACCAAGATGCTGCTTGTCCCGCAGTGCGCACGACGTTGCCTCGCGAAGAAGTTCATGGGCCGCCGAGCGTCCGATCTTTGCTGCCAGAGCTGCACTCACAGCCTCAGACATCGTAGTCCCGAGCAGCGCATCGAAGTTGGCGTGCATGCGTGCCGCGTCTGCGTTCAGGTTTTCGGCGATTTCGAGCGAGTACGCCAAAGCAGCAGCAGCGATCCGGAATGCCTCGGGTACAGTCTTCCACTCGGATTGCCACAGGCCCAATCCGCGCTCGTGCTCCTGGGGAATCGCAACCACCATGGTCGCCGCGAGCCCCGCCATCTTTGCATGGGCGGCAATGACGGCCGCGCAGGCAACAGGATTATGTTTTTGCGGC
>JAFAMZ010000414.1 GCA_019232935.1 Silvibacterium sp. | reverse complement strand
ATGCGCACCACTGGTATTCGCACGAGCTGATGGCAGAGGGCCGAGCACAGGAGTCGCATTTCCAGAGTGAGGAAGCGCTCAACCTCGATCCGACCAACGTGTTGATGAACGAGCACATGGCATGGCATCACATGATGGCGCGCGAATACAGCCGGTCGATTCCGCAGGCGCTGAAGACGATCGAGCTGGACCCAAGTTTCGTGCAGGCGCATCGAGTGCTGGGACTGGACTACCTCTACACAGGACAGTTTGCGAAGGCGTGCGGGGAGTTTCAGAGAGGGGTCGAGTTGTCGCACGAGGACCCGGTTGCCCGCGCGTATCTGGCGCGGTGCTATGCGCTATCCCATCTCCAGCGGGAGTCACGACAGATTCTGGACGGGCTGCTCAAGGAATCTGTGGAGCGCTATGTTTCTGCGGCCGAAATTGCTGCTGTGTATGCCGCGCTCAATGACAGCGAGGCGAGTATCGAGTGGCTGAATAAGGCATGCGATGAGCATGCCGGCGCGCTGATTTACATAAACGTCGATCCCATTTACGACCACATGCGCCGTGACCCGCAATTTCAGAAGATAGTCAACTGCGTCCATCTGATCCCGCTTGCCGATGAACCAGCTAAATAACGGAATTGCGCAGCGCGTCCGCTTTGCCATTTCCGGCTTCGATGCCCACGAGTTCTCCGTCCAGCATGTGCAGAATGCGATCGCCGATTGAGGCGGCTTCGGGATTGTGGGTAATCATCAGGACGGTTTGCTTGAACTCACGGTTGGAGCGTAGAAGCATGGAAAGCACTGCCTCGGAATTCTTCGAGTCCAGGTTGCCTGTTGGCTCATCAGCCAGCACGATGGCAGGGTGAGTGATCATCGCGCGGGCAATGGCGACCCGCTGCTGTTCTCCGCCGGACATTTCGGAGGGCCGGTGATCGAGCCTCTCGGCAATGCCGAGCATGTCGGTGAGACTGGTCAGGTATTTGAGGTCGAGAGGCTCGGAGCGGCCGGAAATCTCGTAGGCGATCTCGATGTTGTCGCGGGCACTCAGAGTGGGCAGCAGGTTAAACTTCTGAAAAACAAAGCCGATTTTCGACCGGCGCATCTTCGTACGCTCCGCGTCATCGAGGGCGGCAAAGTCTACTCCGCCGATCTCGACTTTCCCGGAGCTAGCGCGGGTAAGGCCGCCGAGCAGGTAGAAGAGAGTGGACTTGCCGCTTCCGGAGGGACCGACGATGCTGACGAATTCGCCGGGCTCAATCGAAAATGAAACGCCGCGAAGGGCGGGGACTTCGATTTTGCCGATATGGTAAACCTTGGTCAGGTTTTCCGCGTGGATGATGGGCTGCACCTGTCGATTGTAAATGGTCGGTTTTAGATCGAGCGGCAGCCCAGCACCCGACCGGGAGCTACAATGCCGCAACACACGGCGCAGCGGCCGGTCCGAATGTGGACTGATGCCGAACTGTTCCCTTCTTGGGTCCGCGTTTACGGGCGCTCATGATGCGGATTTTTTCGAGCAGCTCAGCCGGGGTGCATGCTCCTTTGGGCAGGAATGCGTCCGCCCGATTGGCCCGTTCCCAGGCTTTAACGGTGGAGCTGACGAGGATGGTAGGCACTTCGGGAGAATAATCCTTCATCCGTCGAACCATCTCGTTGCCGTCGATGTCGGGCAGAAGCAGATCGCTCAGTACCAGATCGATCCCTCCGTTGCGAAAGATTTCCATGGCTCTTTCGCCGGAGAGGGCAGAGATGACGCGATATCCGCGGGTTTCCAGCATGAATTTGCGAACTGAGAGGGTCTGCTCGTTGTTATCTACACAGAGGATCGTCTTCTTGGGCCTCATGGATTTCCTAACTTCTTCGCCACGCGAGCGACATCTCGGGCCGCAAACACACGTGGAGGGGCGCGGTGTGCGGCAGTTGTGGTTGGCCGCATCCTGGCCGGAACCCGGTCCGAAAAAAGGAAAGGGGCGGGCCGCCGCGTTTTACAGGGTGGCGCATAGGGACACGCCGCCGCTGTGAGAAACACGAAACCGCCATCCAAGCGACGACCAGGATGCGGAGAACAAGCCCGCCATGCACAGTTGCCTGCTCATGGAACGCGGTCCACCGGTTTCGCGGTCCAAATCCCGGAAGATGGCCGGACTGCGCCCGAGAGCCACGCACAGCGCGCTCGCTCAGCTTCAGTTGTGGGTAATTCGGCGAAAGTTGCGCTTCGTTTTTAACGAAACGCTTGCCAAGAGTACGAAGAGCGGAGCGGGCTGTAAATGGAGAACGTCAGGCGAAGAAACGGCCTGTTTTGGGGCGCAGTTCCACGCTGTTCGCCGATCATTCCACGAATCTTCAGGTTGACGGCAGAAAAGCCTGTTGAAAGGATGTGAATCATTCAAGGAAAAACAGGCCTTTTGCCACGTGCACTGTGCTGCCGCCGAGGCGCACGTCGGTGATATTTCCCGAAATGGAATTCGCCGAAGCATAGAGGTCGCTCGGACGGTGTATTTCGATGCCCTGGCGGATATGAATGAATTCTCCGGGAGCTGCGATTCCATGGCGGACGAGCCATGCGATCGCGCAGCCGGCGGCCGAGCCGGTGGCAGGGTCTTCGCCGCCGTAGAACTGCATACGAGCGCGGTACACACCAGGTTGTTCGGGAGCGAGGGCATAGAAAAACTTCGCTTCGGAAGATTTGAAATAAAGCTCGGCAGCTGCGAGATCTACCCGAAGCCGGCTCAGGGCCTCCACGGAGCGAAGCAGGACGATGCAGTAAGGGATACCGGTCGAGACTGTCTGAGTAGGTGGCTCAGTAGCGCAATCCTGTTCGCGTAAGCCGAGCAGGGGCGCGATGGTGGAGAGCTGGTGGACAGGCCCGAAGACCGGCTCCGGCTGGGTCATGACGCTATAACAGATTGTGTCTGTGTTTCGCTCGGGAGGAAACAAGACGGGGATCTGTCCGGCGTTCAGGTCGAGGACGATCTTTTCGGCTCGGGCGTATTCCGGGAATACCCGGCGTATGGTAGCAGCCGTGCCGACGGTTGGATGTCCGGCAAAAGGCAGTTCCTCGCGGGTGGTGAAAATGCGGACCCGTATGCCGCGTTGGCCCTCGGTATTCGGGTCGCGCCGGAGGATGAACGTGGTTTCGGAGAGATTCGTTTCGCGCGCGATGGCCTGCATTTCGATTTCGCTGAGAGGTGCAGCGTCCGGAAAGACTGCCAACGGATTGCCTTCTAGGAGCCGAATCGTAAAGACGTCACAGATGTGGTATTCGAGCTGGCGTGGTCTCACTGAATTGACACCGTCCTCATCAGAGCATATGCTCATTGTTAATGGCTGGTTAGCCCTATGACCAAGACCGCTCCAACCTGCGTGTGTCTGTGCTGCCGCTGTCGCTGCTGCCCCATGCGGGTGTGTGTGTGAGCGAATCGAGCTAACAAGCCGCGAATCTCAGACCCACCCGCTGCCAGAAGGCCGGGTGGGTTTTTATTTATGCCAAATCAATCGAGGTAGAGAGGCAATCGAAATGTCACTACGGATCAACGATATCGCACCCGATTTTACGGCCGAGACAACGCAGGGCACCGTTCGTTTCCACGAGTGGATCGGCGACAACTGGGCCGTTCTGTTCTCACACCCGAAAGATTTCACTCCGGTGTGTACCACGGAACTTGGCGCGGTAGCTGCATTGGAAGATCAGTTTGCAGCGCGAGGGGCCAAGGTCATTGGCCTGAGCGTGGACCCAGTTTCGGACCACAGCAGGTGGACAAAGGATATCGAGGACGTTACGGGCAATGCGGTGAAGTACCCGCTCATCGGGGATCCGGAACTGAAAATTGCCAAGCTGTACGACATGCTTCCTGCGGATGCCGGCGACTCCTGCGAAGGCCGGACCCCAGCAAACAATGCTACGGCGCGCTCGGTTTTCGTAATCGGGCCGGACAAGAGGATCAAACTGAGCCTTACCTATCCGATGACGACGGGGCGGAACTTCGAGGAGATTCTTCGCGTGCTCGATTCGATCCAACTGACCGCAAAGCATCGCGTGGCGACCCCGGCGGATTGGAAGCAGGGCCAAGACGTGATCATCACCGGCGCGGTCTCGAACGAAGAAGCGGATAAGATCTTTCCCGGTTACAAAACGGTGAAGCCTTACCTGCGCACTACCGCGCAGCCGAAGTAGTAGGGCTTATGATCAACCCGCTGCGCGCTCGCGTGGCGGGCGGAGAGAGCACCGGTGGCGAAGTGGCTAACGCGCTGGTCTGCAAAACCAGTATTCGCGGGTTCAATTCCCGCCCGGTGCTCCATAAACAGTACCCCTTACCATGGCCCTTACTGCTCCTGGGTGTGGGGATAGCTGCCTCGGGGAGCAGGAAATCTTGTAGGCGCGGTCTTTGGAGCAGCGCTTGACTGAGCGGGCGCAGCCGGCGCGGAGCGCTCTGTCATCTTGAAACCGTCTCGAACAACGGTGAAATTCTGCTGAGGCAGATCTGCCTCGAGCAAGCGGCCGTCAGAGGTGAAGAACAGATCGACGTCGATCGCGTTCTCGGAATTGATGGCAACCGTTGCGTGCAGGGCATCAATCTGAGAACCGTTGAGCTGTCCGCGAAGGCTTGATTCTGGAGTAATGGTCGAGGGAACCAGGATGCCATTTTCCTTGGGAATCAGGATCCAGGAGGTGGGCGGATGCTGGATGACCACCGCGGTGAGCAGCAGATAAGCTGCCGGATCCAAGTCGGGCAACAAAACCAGATGCTGGTGCCGATCCAAGGTGTTCTGAGTCTGGCTGCCATTGGCCGATACAGTGATGGCAAACTGGCGTCCGGTTGAATCTGCAGCCGCGATGAAGGATACGGGACTACCGGCAACTGAGCCGGAAAGCTCGTCGCGAATGAGATTGAAGCTGCTGTCAAGCAACTGAGTGTTGGTAAAGCTGTAGCTGAATTTGGTCAGGTTGAGTTTGCCGTGTGAGGTGATGGAGTATCCATTCGGCGTGGGCTGGAGGGTGTAATCACATTCGCCAATGGTCTTGTCTTGTAAATGAATCTTATAGTGAGCGGAGCCGGAGGGCAGCGCGGGCTGGCTGAATGATCTTGCAGGAGCGCAGGACAGGACTGAGAGCAAGACAAGAGTCGAGCAAGGAGCGGAAACGCGCATTCGGCTAAATTCCTCTAACTGGTCAGACCCAGATTAGCCGGAGAAAGCACCGAGAGGGAGGCTCTGTTTCCGGGATCACAATATCCCTCCCTCCCTCCATCCACTACTTCATACATACGATTGGATTTAGTTGGTAAGGTTACTGCTTATCTCATAGATTTCAAGAACCTTGCGAGTTTCTCCCATGTTTTCTATGACTTGCCTCCAAAAAAATTTATTTTTTCGTCTTAGAGCAGTTTCCCATACTAAACGCCGGTGACTTTGAACGATTACCGGCCGGGCTGAACCCCAGCCGACTAGAACTCTAAAACATATCTCGCGTCTCGATACCATGCGCATTGATCTCCACGCACATTGATCTATGGTTCGAGGGAAGGAAAGATCTATGGTTCGAGGGAGACCCGACCGCCAGTTGCGGCCGGGCCTTGTGTTTGCTTGCTACCATGTGCCTTACTTTTGGGCCTGATCGAAGCGTTTGTTGATTTCGTCCCAATTCACGACATTCCACCATGCTGCCAGATATTCGGGCCGGCGGTTCTGATACTTGAGATAGTAGGCATGTTCCCAGACATCATTGCCAAGGATTGGAAACTTGCCCTGCATGAGGGGGCTATCCTGGTTTGCGGTGGTTGCGATGGTGAGCTTGCCATTATCCCAGAGTACCCAACCCCATCCTGAGCCGAACTGCTTCGCCGTAGTCTCATTGAACTGCTTTTTGAAAGCTTCGAAATCGCCAAAGTCCCTGCGAATCTGGTCGGCGATTTTGCCAGTGGGCTCGCCGCCGCCTTTTGGTTTCATGATGTTCCAAAACATGGTGTGATTGACGTGGCCGCCGCCATTGTTCCGCACGACAGTGCGGATGTCTTCAGGAATGCTGTTGATGTTACGGAGAAGGTCTTCGGGCGCGTGTTTGCCGAGTTCGGGGTGCTTTTCGACGGCGCCATTGAGATTGGTGACGTAAGTCTGGTGGTGCTTGTCGTGGTGGAGATGCATGGTCTGCTCGTCGATGTGGGGGTCGAGCGCAGCGTAGTCATAGGGCAGTGGTGGAAGTTCGTATGCCAAAGCGTTTCTCCTTCACTGGTAAATGCTGATTCCAGAAATCTTGCCCATCCCAAAAGGAACCTATGGGTGCGTTCTCGATCATACTGGATGCGACTGAGTGTCGGAGAGGTGCAAAGGAGAGGTAAGGAGCAGCGCGTTGATGGCCTGCCCCTTGGTGGAGCAACAGGAGTTAGTCGAGGTTGGCGGGTTGCTCCGGGGCGAGCGCGTTCATCGTCTGCGAATCGAGCTGCCCGGTCTGAGGCAGGCCAGCACCTGCCTGAAAATCGCGAATGGCTGCAATGGTGCGAGGGCCGAGCACTCCGTCGATTCCGTCGGGTGAAAAGCCTCTCAAGGTGAGATAGAACTGCGCTGCACGGACGGCGAGGTTCGGCAATGAGCCGGAGCTATAGAGCCGGAATGCGGCTGCCAGCTGCTCATCGTAATGATTGCGGGCAAAGTCTGCGCCGTTGTATCCACGGGCAAAGGCGGTCCAGTTCTGCGTCTGAAGATGGCCGGCCAAGTCTGTCGCTTCGAGGAACGCGCGGAAGGCGTCGAGCTGCGCGCCCTCGGATTCGATCATGGCCGCGACCATGGAATTCACGTCGGCAAATCCGGCGAGAAGGTGATTTTCGCCGAGCACCTGCACCATTCCCCAGGAGGCGCTCTTCAAAGCGGCGTCAGGATCGAGGGAGACGGCCTGGCTAAGCAGGTTGTATTGCGCGGCGCCGTCGGGCGCTACGTTGCCGGGCAGAGGATTGCTGATGGCCGGGTGCGAGCGATCATAGAGTCCGCCGGTCAAACGATGAAAGATATGCCGTTCGAAGCGGATTACGGGACGCCTGTCGGACAAAAATCCACAACCTGAGGTTTCGACATGCAGGACAGCCCAGATGCCCGGCGGTTGAACACCAAGTGCGGTTGCGACGGCATCGAATGCCGCGGTGTCGAGGGCCAGTGTCAATCCAATGAAATTCATTCCTACCTCACGAGAATTGCGGTGCGACGAACGAGCCCAGACGTACGCGGGACAAGGCGAACGACTGGCGGATTTGGTCGCACCTTTCCCTTCGGGAGGCAGCCAAGCCATCCATTAGGCTCCACCGAGGAGGGGCGCGACAAGTGTTTTCCAAAGAAAAAGGCCCGGCAACATTTGCGCCGAGCCTTTTCTGTTTTCCTATTCTTATTTTAGCCCTCCGGCCGAAATTCTCCGCCAAGGCAAGCGGGCCGTTTCTTCCTTGTGGAATCACTGGGTTAGGAAGGCCGACAGCATCAAGAGGGGCTTGACACGGCAAAATTATCGAAGATTGATTAAGAGAGTCTGGAATCTGCGACCGGCTCGACTCCGGCACATTCTTGTCTCAAGAACCGAGGTTGTCGGCGGAGCTGTGACGGTGCCAGTGGAGGCGGGTTCGAGGTTTGTTTAAACTGCCGAGAGCGGCGCCCCTCAGAGCTGTGGGAGTTCTCCCCGTCTGGTGTTTTTAGAATTGATTTCGCCTTGGCACGCTCGAATCTAACTCGTCGACAACTGCTGCGAACAGCAGGCGCATCGGGCGTACTCGCACTTGGAGCGCCTGCGATGGCGGTGGCAGGCGGTCTTCAGAACCAGCAGCAGCCTCCCAAGGTCAAGGCGGGGCAGGAGCCCCAACCGGAATCGCAGGCGGCGCAAAAATATCCTCAACAGCTCGGCGCTTTCATCAACCGTCCGCTGACCCAGGTCTCCAAAGCGGCGGAGGCCCTGCTAGACGATCTTGAAGGGCGTGGCTGCGATTATTTCTACAACGAGGTCAGTGCAAGGAGCGGGATGGTGCGCGATCGCGCTCCAGCGATCGGCCGCTCGTTAAGCCGGGTATCCAGCATTGCCGCAACCGGATTCGGTCTAAGCGCACTTTGCATTGCCGCGAAACGGAATTATCTGCGACCGAGTGACTGCGAAGCCAGAGTAGAGAAGACGCTCGCGTTCCTCCTCGAGGAATGTCCGCATGAGCATGGCTTTCTTTATCACTTCATCGATCTCGAGAGCGGGCAGCGGATGTTTGGCAGTGAGCTGTCGTCCATCGACACCGCACTGCTGCTCTGCGGAGTGCTGCTGTGCCGGCAATATTTCGAAGGCAACACCCGCATTGCCGCTCTGGCCACGACTTTTTACCGGCGGATCGACTGGCAATGGATGCTGAACGGGGGAACGACTCTCTCGATGGGCTGGCTTCCAGACCAGGGTTTTCTGAGCCACCGGTGGGACATCTACTCCGAACTGATGACGATGTACCTGATGGCTATCGGATCGCCGACACACCCGATTTCCGCCGATACATGGAATGCGCTGCAGCGGCCAGTGGTGCAGTTCGGCGGCATCGATTACATCAGCGGGGTGGCGCCCCTGTTCATCCATCAATATGCGCACGCCTGGTGCGATTACCGAGATATCCGAGACCTGCATGCAAACTACTTCACGAACTCGATCGCCGCGACGCGGACCCACCAGTTGTGGTGCCTGACTTTAGGCAAGACATTTCCATGGATCGATCAGGACATGTGGGGGATCACGGCTTCGGACTCGCGGAACGGATATCGCGTCTGGGGCGGGCCCCCGGCCATGGGCCCATTGGATGGGACGCTGGTGCCCTGCGCGGTAGCCGGGTCGCTGCCGTTTCTGCCCGCCGAGTGCTCGCACGTTCTGCTGAGCATGCGGGAAAAGATGGGCGACCGTGTATGGAGCCGTTATGGATTTGTGGATGCCTTTAATCCCAAAACGAACTGGTTTGCGAACGATATTCTGGGGATTGATCAGGGCATCAGCGTTCTGATGGCAGAAAATCTGCGGAGCGGCTTTGCATGGCAATACTTTATGAAGAACCGCGAGATCGTGCACGCGATGAACGGGGTGCAGTTTCATCCCGATCCGGACGCCAATTCGCAGGTGTTGTAGCGTTCGGGCTGGAGAGAAGCTGTAACGCATTGTTGGAAGATTCATCTGTGTAGGGTAGAGTTCTGGGCTTGGGATTTTTCGCCAGCCGTTGCATGCGTATGGAGTTAGTGGATGACGGAGTTGTTACCGCAATATTCATGGGTTGAAGGTCAGGGGCAGGCGTTTGGCGCGCCGGGAATGGAGCCGCGCTGGACGTCTTCGGCGAAGGACACGGTTGGCACGGCATATGCAGCGTCGAGCCGCGCATGGTTCACGGTCTCGCACGGAATTCTGAACGAGGTTTACTACCCGACGATAGACCGGCCGCAGATCCGTGACATGGAGTTTCTCATCAGCGACGGCGAAACTTTCTTCCATGAAGAGAGACGCGACCTGAAGCGCGAGTTTACGTACATCGATTCCGACGCACTGGGGGTCAGAATCACGGCGAAAGATGCTCAGGGGCGCTACACGCTTACCAAGGAGATCATCAACGATCCACATTACCCGGTGGTGCTGACCCGGGTGCGGCTGGATGGGGACAAAGACCTCCTCTCGCGCTTGCAGGTATATGTTCTTCTGGCTCCGCATATCGATGGTGGAGGAGCGGGGAACTCGGCGCGCGTGCTTCGAGTGAATGGTGAGCTGGCAGCAGTAGCGTGGAGGAATGGGACTTCGCTGGCGCTCGCGACCATTTGCGGTTTCACGCGTGTCAGTTGCGGTTTTGTGGGCAAGAGCGACGGCTGGCAGGACCTGAAGCACAATCTGACGATGGACTGGGAGTTCGGGTCGGCGCTCGACGGCAACGTGGCGATCATGGGCCAGATCAACCCGCAGCGTCACCGCGATTTCACGGTGGCGCTGGGATTCGGTGAAGGGCATCATGCGGCGCTGGCGGCTACCACCGGTGCGCTGGCGACTCCGTTCGACAGGCACATGAAGCGCTTCATCGAACAATGGCATCGCGCGGCGAGCCCGCGGGAGTGGGCGATCAACTCGAACGACAACGGGCGACTTCTGCAGATCAGCCATAACGTTGTTCTGGCACATGAGGACAAGACTTATGCGGGCGCTTTCATAGCGTCGGCATCGATCCCATGGGGATATGCGAAGAGCGACGATGACCTGGGCGGATATCACCTGGTCTGGACTCGCGATATGGTGCAGAGCGCGACCGCACTGCTGGCCTGCGGGCGAGTGGATACAGCGAGACGCGCGCTGACGTATTTAGCGTGCACGCAGCGGCCCGACGGAGGGTTCGCCCAGAATTTCTGGATCGATGGAACGCCGTACTGGACGGGCATTCAGCTGGATGAAGTGGCTTTCCCGATCATCCTGGCGTGGCGGCTGTGGAAGCTGGACGGTCTGGGGAACTGGGATGTGTTTCCGTTTGTCGAGCGGGCCGCCGGATTTCTGGTGCGTTATGCGCCAGTGACCCAGCAGGAACGTTGGGAGGAAAACGCTGGCTACTCTCCCTCAACTCTGGCCGCGGTAATCGCCGGGCTGATCTGCGCGGCGGACCTGGCGGATGTTCACGGATCTCCGGAGCTGGCGAAGTTTCTTCGCGAACAGGCCGACTGGATCGAGGGCCATCTGGAAGACTGGACAGTCACGAATGACGGCGTTCTTCTGCCGGATGTGAAGCGTCATTACATGCGGATCCGGCCGCCGGAGTGCGGCGAACCGTACGCGCGCGAGGGTTGCGGCAAGGAATTGGTGCACATCGCGAACCGGGGCCCAGGAGAAAAGGCGGAGTTCGAGGCGCGAGAAATTGTGGATACGGGCTTTCTGGAGCTGGTCCGTTACGGTATACGGCGTCCGGACGATCGGCTGATCATGGAAACCCTGAAGGTGATCGATCACGTGCTGAAAATCGAAACGCCCAAAGGACCATGCTGGAGGCGCTACAACCACGATGGGTACGGCCAGCGGCACGACGGCGGGCCCTTCAAGGGATTCGGGCAGGGTCGCGCATGGCCTCTGCTGACCGGCGAGCGAGCGCATTATGAGCTGGCGGCCGGGCATGACGTGAGCGGACTCGTGGCCACCCTGGAGAAGTTCGCATCCGAAGGAGGAATGTTCCCCGAGCAGATCTGGGACGAGCCTGACAAGGCAGGTCTTATCTTTGGCGGACCGGCTGGTTCGGCGATGCCGCTGGTATGGGCACACGCCGAATATCTGAAGCTGCTGCGCTCGATCCACGATGGGCGGGTGTTTGACAAAATCGACGCCGTGGAAAGGCGCTATGCAAACGGGCGGGACCGGATCAGGCTCGAGGTTTTCAAGCTGCGCAGGCCAGTGAAGACCATGCGCGCCGGATATACTCTTCGCATCATTGCGCAGGAGCATTTTCGTGTGCTCTGGACATGCGACGATTGGGCCAACGTGACCACGGTCGAGAGTGCGACAGTGGGGCACGCCGGGTCTTTCGCGGATATTCCGACGACGAACGAGCAGACCGGCAGCATTTCATTTACTCTTTTCTGGCCGATGCAAAACCGTTGGGATGGCGTCAATCACACTGTCACAATCGAGGCGGAGCAGGGGGCCGCGAGCGAGATTCCGGTCTACGAGCTGGAAAAGGTTTGAAGCCGCTGGCAGCTCTGGGGAGTCATCTTTAAGACTTTGAGTCGTGCGTTATGGACGGCTATCCAAAATACGTAGACCCCGGGTACTCAGCCCGGAACCCGGAAATGAGGTTTTCATGACAGATATCGACCTGCTTTCGATCAATACGCTTCGCTTTCTCGCTGTAGATGCTGTGGACAAGGCCAAGAGCGGGCACCCCGGAGCGCCGCTGGGCGACGCGCCGATCGCGTACCTGCTGTTTCACAAGTACATGAGGCATAATCCGAAGAACTCCCACTGGTCGAACCGCGACCGGTTTGTTCTCTCCAACGGGCACGCCTCGGCCCTGCTTTATGGCGCGTTACATCTTTCCGGCTACAAGGTTTCGATTCAGGATCTGGAGCAGTTCCGGCAATGGGAGTCGATTACGCCGGGCCATCCCGAGCGTGGAGACACTGACGGCGTCGAGGTGACTACCGGGCCGCTCGGACAGGGGCTCGCAATGGCGGTGGGCCTTGCCATCGCGGAGAAACACCTCGGGGCTGTGTACAACCGTCCGAGGTTTGATGTTGTCGATCACTACACCTATGGGATTTGCGGCGATGGCGACCTTATGGAAGGCATCTCGCACGAGGCCGCCTCGCTGGCCGGCACGCTGGGGCTGGGAAAGCTGATTTTCCTTTACGACGACAACCTGATTTCGCTCGATGGTCCGACAGAGCTTTCGTTTACCGAGGATGTGCTGAAGCGGTTCGATGCTTATCACTGGCACACTCAGCGGGTGGCGGACGGCAACGATCTCGCAGCGATTTCGAAAGCCATTGAAGCCGCGAAAGCCGTGACGGACAAGCCTTCTCTCATTGCCGTGCGAACGGTAATTGGATATGGCAGTCCTCTGGCAGGGACAAACAAGGTCCATGGAGAGGCTCTGAAGCCGGAGGAGGCCGCCGAGACCAAGAGGAATCTGGGCTGGCCCGATGACAAGTTCTTTTATGTGCCGGAGGAGGCCCAGAAGAACTGGTCGACGATCATCGATCGCGGCGCGAAGTATGAGCAGGAGTGGAATGAGCTGTTTGCCGGGTACAGGTCCCAATACCCGGATCTGGCTGCGGAGTTCGAACGCACGCAGGCAGGCAAGCTGAAGGACGGCTGGGAGAAGTCGCTGCCTTCCTTCCCGGCGGGTGGCAAGCCGATGGCCACGCGCAATGCGGGTAATGCCATCATGAACGCTTTAGCCAAGGACATCCCGGAACTGATCGGGGGCGCGGCGGATCTGACTGCTTCCACCAAGACGATCCTCAAGGACGGAGGCAATTTCCATGTGGATCCCAAGGGCAGGAACATCTGGTTCGGTGTGCGCGAATTCGGGATGTGCGCAGCGGTAAATGGGATGGCTTGCCACGGCGGCCTGATCCCGTATGGGTCGACGTTCTTCACCTTTTCGGATTACTGCAAATCGGCAATCCGGATGGCAGCGATCATGCACAGCCACTCGATTTTTATCTTCACACATGATTCGATCGCGCTAGGCGAGGACGGGCCAACTCATCAGCCGATCGAACACCTGATGATGCTGCGTGCCGTGCCGTTTCTCACCGACTTCCGACCTGCCGACGCGAACGAGACCACGGCAGCGTGGCGTCTTGCGCTGGAGCGGAAGAGCCCGGCATTTATGGCGCTTTCCCGACAGGACCTGCCGGTGCTCGATCCCGATAAGCACGCCATTTCTGAAGGAGTAAGTCATGGCGCGTATATCGTCGAGCAGGGCACGGATACACCGGACCTGCTGATCGTGGCTACGGGCGCAGAGGTATGGCCGTCGTTGAGCGCCGCGGCGGAGCTGGACAAGCAGGGGATCGCGACCCGTGTGGTTTCCATGCCGAGCTGGAAGATTTTCGAGGAGCAGAGCGAGGATTACAAAGCCTCGATCTTCCCCGATCACTTACCCAAGCTTGCAGTCGAAGCCGGGGCGCCGCTGGGTTGGTGGAAGTACGTAGGCCGGCACGGGGACGTAATCGGACTGGAGCGTTTTGGTGCTTCGGCACCGGGGCCGAAGGTTCTGGAGGAACTCGGCTACAGCGTCGGCAATATCGTGAAGCGCGGCCAGGAACTGGTGGAACGCGTTCGCAAGGCCGAAGGCGCTCTTGCCGGAAGATAATTCAGAAGCGCTGAGAGCGCCGGCACAGAGAGGACGAGCGATGACGGAGATCAGCACGATTCTATGGGACGTGGGTGGCGTTCTGCTGACCAACGGCTGGGACCACGGTGGCCGCAAAGAAGTGCTGGCGCGGTTCAAGGTGGACCCGGCGGAGTTTGAGCAGCGGCACCCGGAGGCGAACGACGCATGGGAAAAGGGGCTGATCACGGTTGACGAATACCTGCGACGGACGGTGTTCTGGAAACCGCGAGATTATTCGCCGGAAGAATTTTTTGAGGCGATGAAGTCGGAATCGCGCGTGCTGGATAACACGGCTCTGCCGGTACTGGAGAACATCGCGACGAGTGTGGATCTGGACCTTGGGATGCTGAACAACGAGTCACGCGAACTGAACGATTACCGGGTCGAGAGCTTTGGCCTGCAGGGATATTTCGATTTTTTCTTCAGCTCGTGTTATGTGGGGCAGCGCAAGCCGGGGGTTCAGATTTATCGTCTTGCTCTAGACGTGCTGCAGTGCGATCCGGATGAGGTGGCATTTATCGACGACCGCGCTCCAAACGTGGAAGCGGCAAGGTCACTGGGGATTCATGCAATCAAATACGAGGCGCCGGCCCAGCTGGAGCGCGAGCTGTCCTCGTTGGGCATTACGGTGCAAGAAGCGGTCTGAGAGGGACAACACAGCAGGCGCGAGGAGGATCGATGGCGACCACAGAAGTAAAGATTGCTCCGGAAAACATTCAGTCGGTTTCGCGACGCAGCGAGCGCATTCCCGAGCCGGGAATTGTTGTTATCTTCGGAGCCTCGGGCGATCTGACGAAGCGCAAGCTGCTGCCAGCGCTGTTTCATCTGGAGCAGCAGGGTTTGCTGCCGAAGGAGTTTGCCATCGTGGGCGTGGCGCGGCGCGACCTGAAAGCAAGCTTTGCCGATGACATGAAAGACGGGATACTTCGCTATGGGGACGGGCAGAAAGGCGATCCGGTTATCGACGAGTTCATCCAGAAGGTGAGCTACCATGCGATGAACTTCGATGACGATAGGGGCTATACCGACCTCAAGGCCCTTCTAGAGCAGATCGACCGGGAACGAGGCACGATGGGCAACCGGCTGTATTACCTTGCCGTCGCTCCGGAATACTTCTCCGACATCATCAATCATCTGGGAGCGCATGGCATGGCCCATCCGGAGAAAGGCCACGCGCGGGTGATTATTGAAAAGCCATTCGGGCACGATCTGGAATCGGCGAAAGAGCTGAACGATGAAGTCAACAGGGTATTTGATGAAGAGCAGATCTTTCGCATCGATCACTATCTTGGAAAGGAAACCGTCCAGAATGTGCTGGTTTTTCGCTTCGCCAACGGCATCTTCGAGCCGATCTGGAACCGCAACTTCATCGACCATGTGCAGATTACGGCGGCGGAGAGCATCGGCATTGAAGGGCGAGGTCCTTTCTATGAGAAAGCGGGTGCGCTCCGCGATGTAGTGCAGAACCATATGATGGAGCTGCTCTCGTTCGTAGCTATGGAGCCGCCTGTCTCGTTCGAGGCGGCGTCGGTGCGTGGCGAGAAGGTAAAGGTCTGGCGGGCCATCAAACCGATCTCCATTGAAAACACCGTTCGCGGCCAGTACGCGCTGGGAATGGAGGAAGGGCAGCAGGTGCAGGGGTACCGGGAGGAGGACCGAGTCGATCCGGAATCGACAACGGAAACCTATGCGGCGCTGAAGCTGGAGATAGAGAACTGGCGTTGGGCGGGAGTTCCCTTCTATTTGCGTGCCGGCAAGCGGCTGGCAAAGCGCGCTACGGAGGTCATGATTCAGTTCAAGCAACCGCCGCTGTTACTTTTTGAGCGGGCATCGTCTTCCGGACCATGCAACGAGATCCAGCCGAACATTCTTACCATAAGAATCCAGCCGGACGAAGGGATCTCATTGCGCTTTGGGGCAAAAGTGCCCGGGCCGGACACGAACGTTTGTCCGGTGGTCATGGATTTCCAGTACGCGACTGCCTTCGGGGTCAACTCGGCGAACGGCTACGAGCGGCTCCTGCTGGACGCAATGCTCGGCGATCAAACGCTGTTTGCGCATCGCGACGGCGTGGAAGCGACCTGGTCCCTCTATACCCCGGTGCTGGAGGCATGGGGGAAGGCGAAGCCGAAGGACTTTCCCAACTACAAGGCCGGATCATGGGGGCCGAAGGCGGCAGACGGACTCATCGGCCGCGACGGACGGCAGTGGCACCGGATTTAACTCGAAGATCCAGAGCGCATGGCGAAGAAGACCGCAGTTGAATACCGCGTGTATGACGGCGCAGACGCTTTGAGCAGAGCGGCTGCAGAGCACTTCCTTAAGGCAGCACAGAATGCCGCCGGCTCCAGGGGCAAAGCGCGTATTGCAATTTCGGGCGGGCACACCCCCAAGACCACCTTCGAACTGCTGGCAAATCCGGCGGAGCGATACCTGAAAGAGATGCCCTGGGAAAAGATGGAAATCTTCTGGGTGGATGAGCGCTGTGTTCCTCCGGACCATCCGGACAGCAATTACCGGATGACGCGGGAGGCGATGCTCAGCAGGGTTCCGTTGCAGCCGGAGCAGGTTTTTCGCATTGAAGGCGAACTGGAGCCGGATGCTGCAGCGGCACGGTATGAAAGCACTCTGCGCAATCAATTCCGGCTGGAAGGCGCCGAGACGCCGCGCTTCGATGCTCTGGCGCTGGGTATGGGGGACGACGGGCACACGGCATCACTGTTTCCGCACACGGCGGCACTGCATGAGATGGCCCGTCTTGCGGTCGCGAACCATGTTCCTCAGCAGAAGGAGAGCTGGCGGGTGACGCTGACCTGGCCGGTGATCGTTGAGGCATCGGAGGTATTTTTTCTGATCGAGGGCAAGTCGAAGGCGGACCCGTTGCATCGCGTG
>JAFAMZ010000402.1 GCA_019232935.1 Silvibacterium sp. | reverse complement strand
GGCTAATAGCTACTCATGACCGGCAAAGTCTTCACCAAGCTGTTCCTGTCGTTCGTGCTGGTGCTGGCCATCGGCACCGCCATTCTCGATCTGTCGCTCGAGGGCGTTGTGGCTGATTCGCTCCAGCACCAGCTCGCGCAATCGCTTACGGAAAAAGCCCGTCTGCTTGCGCGGGACGCTGACCCCGGCAATCCCGCGCTGCTGCGGCAGCTTGCCGTGGGCGGAGAATCAGATGCCGGGGCCCAGGTCACCTTTTTCGGACGCGATGGGGCGGTACTTGCCAGCTCTCAGCGGCCCATCGGCACCCCCGAAACCCCGCCCGAAGTGAGACAGGCGCTCATCGCCCGAGGCGGCGTTGGACAATCCGAGCGCGACGGCCAGCTTTACGTGGCAGTCGCCGGGTCGGGGCTGGTCGTGCGCCTGGCCGCTTCCCTGGCCGGCATTCAAGAGACCATGCATGTGCTCCGCCGCGACCTGGTCCTGGTATCGCTCGTCGCGGTGGCGCTGGCCACTATGCTGGCCGCTTTCCTGGCCCATCGCGGAGCAGCCCGGCTGGGCCGCATCGTGACCTTCGCGAACCGCATAGCTGCCGGAGATTTCTCGGCCCGCGTCGAAGAGGGGCATCTGGACGAGATCTCCGGCGTCGCGCATGCCCTTGACGCCACTGCTGCGCGGCTCGAAGCCAGCTTCAATGCCCTTGAGACCAAACAGCGCGAGCTCACTGCCCTGCTCGATAGCATGCAGGAAGCCGTCATCGCCGTGGATCCCGCCGGTCGCATCAGCTGGTCCAATACGGTGATGCAGCGCATCGCTCCGTTTGCCGTGCGTCAGGGGCAGGCGCTCGTCCACGCTGTGCGCGATCCCGAGGTCCTCGCATGCGTCGAAACTGCGCTCAACGAGCGCCAGCCACGCAGCGGCAAAGCCACTTCGGTCGCGCCTGCGCGCGTATTCGAGGTCAACGCCGCGCCGACTCCGGGCGGCGGGGCCGTCGCTGTCCTTCACGATGTGACGGAAATCGAGCGCGCCGATCGGATGCGCCGCGATTTCATCGCCAACGTATCGCACGAGCTCCGAACTCCGCTCACGTCCATCTCCGGCTACGTGGAAACCCTGCTCGAAGACACGATGGATATCCCGCCCCACGCCCGCGAGTTCCTCGCCACGATCCTCAAAAATGCCAACCGCATGACACGCCTCACCGAAGACCTGCTGGCACTGGCCAGCGTCGAATCCGGCGACTACAAAGTCAAGCTGCAACCAGTCTCAGCGGTGACGCTCGTTCACGATGCCATCGAGTCCCTGACAGGAATGGTGCTCGACTCCGACGTGAGCCTTGAGTCGGCCGGGGCCTGCTCGGCCGTAGTCCTCGCCGACGAGGACGCGCTTACGCAGGTCTTCGGCAATCTGATCGAAAACGCCATGAAGTACGGGAAGAGTGGCAAGCGGGTTCTGGTCGGCGCGCGCGAAATGGACGGCTACGTCGAATTTTCGGTCCAGGACTTCGGTCCGGGTATCGGTTCCGAGCACCTCGATCGCATTTTCGAGCGCTTTTACCGGGTGGACAAGGCGCGTTCGCGTGAATCGGGCGGCACTGGACTGGGCCTTGCCATCGCCAAGCACATCGTCATGGCGCACGGAGGAACGATACGGGTTGAGAGCGAGCTGGGATCCGGGGCCACATTTCTCTTTACGCTTCCACTGGCATCAGCCACAGCACCCGTACCGGAGACCGTCCGGCAGCTGTAAAGGGTGTGGCCCGATCGCATTTTCGAACGTGGGGCCACCCAACGTTTTGATTTCGCATGGTTTATTGCGCTGGCTGAACAGCACTGTTTCTCCCCCTTTTCATCAATCTGTAAACGAACCGTAACAATCACCCGTAACAATTTGAGCGAATTTCTATCAGGGGGAGTCTGTGAAAAAAAGTATGTTGCTGGCTGCTGCACTCACGGTGTGCGCAGCTTCCCAGGGTCTGGCGCAAAAGCTGAACGGTGCAGGAGCCACGTTCCCGTATCCGATTTATTCCAAGTGGTTCAGCGAATACAGCGCGCAGCATTCGGGAGTCCAGATCAACTATCAGTCGATTGGCTCAGGCGGCGGTATTCGCCAGGTGATGGCCGGCACGGTTGACTTTGGCGCCAGTGACGGCCCCATGACGGACGAGCAGCTTGCTCAGTCGAAGATCAAGATCGTCCATATCCCGACGGTGCTCGGCGCGGTCGTCCCGATTTACAATCTGCCCGGAGTCAGCACCGAGCTGAAGTTTGCTCCTGATGTTCTGGCCGATATCTATCTGGGAAAGATCACGAAATGGAACGACGGCCGCATCAGCAAAGACAATCCCGGTGTCAGCCTTCCCGACTCCACCATCAATGTGGTCCATCGCTCTGATGGCAGCGGAACCACCTACATCTTTACCGATTACCTCTCGAAGGTCAGTTCCGATTGGAAGGACAAAGTTGGCAAGAGCACGGCTGTGCCGTGGCCGGTCGGGATCGGAGCCAAGGGCAACGAGAACATCGCCAGCATGGTCCGCCAGTTGCCGGGAACCATCGGCTACGTCGAGCTGATCTATGCCCTGCAAAACAAAATCCAGTTTGGCCAGCTCAGGAACTCTGCCGGAAACTGGGTAAAAGGCAGCATCGAAGGAGTGACGGAGGCGGCGGCTAGCGTTAAGAGCATGCCTGCCGACTACCGCGTTTCGATTACCAATGCGCCAGGCAAGAACGCCTATCCCATCTCGAGCTTCACCTGGCTGTTGATCCCCAATCCGCCAGTCAACGCGGCGAATGGCAAGGTGATCAAGGACTTCCTTACCTGGATGCTGGACCAGGGCGAGTCGGAAGCCAGTGCCCTTTACTATGCTCCGCTGCCGAAATCGGTATCGGACAAGGTTCGTGCCACTGTCGGCCAGCTCAAATGATCCAATCCATGTAGCAGGTATCCCGGCGCGCCGGCTCAAAGCTGACGCGCCTTTCACTTTTCCACAGCCGCTCCAATTTCAGGGCTCCCGACGAAATTGAAACGAGATTTTGGTTGTCCTTATGTCTTATCTTTCAAGGGGATTAACCGTCCATTTACTTTTGGCGTTTAGGGTAGAAACTGGTGAACCTTAAAATACAGAATGTCCGTGTGCCCGGACCCTCTGAATCGCCTTCTCCGGCAGGAAGTCCAATAGAGCCACGGTCTGGGGCAGAGCCGTCGGTAATTCGCAAGTTTCTGCTGTCGCGGGGCAGTTCGGCCCTTGCAGATAAGGGATTCCGCTGGCTGATGCTGCTGTGTGCGCTCAGCATCTTCGCCATTGTCGCGCTCATCTTCTGGGAGCTGATCAAGCGCTCGCAGTTGACCATTCATAAATTCGGCTTCAGCTTTTTCTTCGGAAGCGCATGGGATCCGGTGAACGGAAACTTCGGAGCGCTCCCTTTCGTTTACGGCACTCTGGTCTCGTCGATCATTGCTCTCATCATCGCCGTGCCGCTCGCCGTCGGTGTGGCCATTTTTATCACCGAGATTTGCCCTGAGCTGCTGCGCGGCCCGCTCTCTTTCCTGACTGAGCTCCTTGCTGCCATTCCCAGCGTGGTTTATGGGCTGTGGGCGGTATTCATCCTCGTCCCAATACTGCGCGTCCACGTGAACCCGCTGCTGATCAGGCTTTTCGGAAAGACAGGCCTCTTCACCGAACCCAACTTCGGGATCGGTATGATGGCCGCCGGCGTCGTCCTGGCGATCATGATTCTGCCTATCATTTCCTCACTGACTCGCGAAGTTATGTCCGTGGTTCCTCGCATGCAGCGTGAGGGCGTGCTGGCCCTGGGCGCTACGCGATGGGAAATGATCCGAATCGGCGTGCTGCGCAACGCCCGCATCGGCATTGTGGGTTCCATTATCCTCGGCCTGGGCCGGGCGCTCGGGGAAACCATGGCGGTCACCATGGTCATCGGAAACCGCCCGGAGATTGTCAGGAACCTGCTAGCTCCCGCCTATAGCATGGCCAGTGTGATCGCCAACGAGTTCAGCGAGGCCTCCGACGACATGTACCTCAGCGCCCTCATCGAGATCGGTCTCGCGCTCTTCCTCGTCACGATCGTCGTGAACATATTTGCGCGATTGCTGGTCTGGGCAGTTACCCGCGGTGCGCCGGCGCGTGCCACCTAGTCCTGCCCCCATCCGCCCTCAAAACCCGGACACAGATAGATGAAAATCAACGTCAAACCGAGTCGAGCCAACCGCATCTTGCGAAGTGTGGGGAATCAGGTGGCTACTCTTCTAACCATCCTGGCCACCGTTGTGGTCATTTCTCCGCTCATCGCCATCTTTGCCTATTTGCTTTACAAGGGCGCAAGTTCCTTGAACCTGGCTTTTTTCACTAAAATTCCCGCTCCTGTTGGTGAAAGCGGCGGCGGTATGGCGAACGCGATCGTCGGTTCAGGCGTGCTGCTCGGTATAGGTAGCTTGCTCGGCGTTCCGGTGGGTATTGCAGCCGGAATCTTTCTTTCGGAATACGGCCGCGGCGGCAAGCTCGCCGATGTCATCCGCTTCACGGCCGACGTTCTCAACGGAGTGCCCTCCATCG
>JAFAMZ010000335.1 GCA_019232935.1 Silvibacterium sp. | reverse complement strand
ATCGGCTCTTCGTTGGGGATTTCGATGCGCTCGATCTTATCGAGTTCCTTGATGCGGCTCTGTACCTGCTTGGCTTTGGTCGCCTGGTAGCGGAAGCGGTTGATGAAGGCTTCGAGTTGCTCGATGCGCTCGCGCTGGTTGCGGTAGGCGGATTCGATCTGAGCGCGGCGCTCGGCTTTCTGCTGGAGGTATTTCTCGTAATTTCCGTGATAGACGTGCAGGCCTTTGTTCCAGATCTCGATGATCTTATAGACGGTGACGTCGAGGAAGTAGCGGTCGTGGGAGATGAGGATGTATCCGTTAGGATAGGTGCGGAGGTAATCCTCGAGCCAATTGCGGGTTTCGAGGTCAAGGTGATTCGTGGGCTCGTCGAGCAGAAGCAGGCTGGGCTTTTGGAGCAGCAGCTTTGCGAGCGCGATGCGCATCTGCCAGCCGCCGGAAAATTCTTCGGTGCGGCGGCGCCAGTCGTCTTTCGAGAACCCGAGGCCGGTGAGAACTGTGCCAACCTGGGCATCCAGTGCGTAACCGTCGTGGGCACGAAATGCCGAATCGATCTCGTGAAAGCGGTCGGCGGCTGCGGCGTAGGCGGGGCTTTCGGGATCGAGCTCGGCCAGCGAGGCGGCGACCGTCTCAAGCTCCTTCTCGAGCCCGAGAAGTTCATCGAAGACCGAGAGGCATTCGTCGAAGACGCTACGGCCGGAGAGAGCGAGGCCGTCCTGTGGAAGGTAGCCGATGCTCATGCCGCGCGTGCGCTGGATCTGTCCGTAATCGAGGCCGTCGAGGCCGGCGAGGACCTTCATCAGCGTAGATTTGCCGGTGCCGTTGGCGCCGACCAATGCGGTGCGCTCGCCTGGGGTGATCAGCCAATTGGCGTTCTGGAAAAGGAGTTTCGGGCCGAATCGCTTGCCCGCATCGGCGAGTTGCAGCATGCTTCTATTTTACCGGCGATGGACCAGAGGATTCGCGACTACCCTGTTTCTTTGCAGGCTTGGTCGGGCGTTCGCAGGCTTCTTTGACGGTGGTTTGCGGGCAATCTTCAGCTCTTCCCAATCCTTTTCGGTCTGGTCGGCGTAAGCGTCGGCAAACTGGACGAGCGCGTCGGCGAAATTTGTTCCGGTCCCGATATAGCCGGAGAGAACGCAGGCGTCTCCAGAGCGGGCGTGGCCCCGGGCGAGGAGTTCGCCGCACATTTCTGCGTATTCGACCAGGCCTTCACCGGCGAGGTCTTCGATTGCTATGGCCGCCTTGTGGTCATTCAACTGGCGGACGAGGTAGTTTCGATTAGAGATCGTAGTCCAGCCCAGGAACGGGTCGGACTGGAATTGCATCGCGCGCTGTCCATTCACGACACGCTGCCCCTGGTGTGAAGTGAGGGGGTCTGCCCCAACGTAAGGTGCGTAGGCTGAGCCGGGCTGCTCTTTTATTTGCAGGAAGAGCGGATCACTGGCACCGTTGCCTTCGAAGTAAAGGACGTAGTCGCGCAGCCCAACCGAACCTGTGCCGACGACTTTGAAGGCCACATCGAGAGGGTGATACTGCGCAAGGAAGTGGCGGCGTTCAGGCTGGAGGCTCTGGTTGTATTCGACAAGTGCTGCCAGCACGGCGCGACGCTGTCCAGCAGTGAGGCGGAAGAGCAGAGGTTTTTCGTCCCTGAACACGCGTGCGGCGGCCGGGTTTTTGCAAGGCTGCGTGAGATGCTCGAGGTTGTGCTGCGGCGTGGCGCGCTCGGCTTTGAGCAGGGCTTTCGAAACTGGACTGATGCGCTGCAGGCGATGTACCTGATAGTGCGCTAACTCAATCACTGGCATGCGGGAGAATGTGTCGATAAACCGGCGATAACGTTCGATGAAGGCGATAACTGCAGCTTCGCAGCCGGAAGTCTTCATTCCGAGGGCGCGTCCGGCGAGAGTGAGGCTGGTGGCGAGTCTCTTCAGGTCCCACTCAAACGGGGCCTGGGTCGTCTCGTCGAAATCGTTGATGTCGAAGACGAGGCGTCCATCGGGAGCGGCGAAAGCGCCGAGGTTGCGGACGTGTGCGTCTCCGCAGATCTGGTTGATGATGCCGGTGTTGGGCAGCGACGCAAGATCGGCAGCCATGACCGGTACGGCACCGCGAAAATAATCGTGCGGAGATTGCAGCATGCGGTCGTACTTGAGGGCCGCCAATTGCGGAATGCGGCCGCGCATCGACTCCTGCATAAGGTCCAGCGAGGAGCGGCGGCGGGCTTCGGGCTTCCATCTGGCGTTTTCCTGACGGGCAAGCTGCTTGCGACGAGCGCGTCCAAGAGCGCGGCGTTCTTCTGGAGTTGGAAAATGTGTCATTTGTTTTCGCGACGATACAATTTTCGGGCTTTTATGACAACCGATCTTTACCTGAGTCGCCGGTTGACTGAGACCGCTTCGTAATAACGGATAGGGTCGCAGTATCGAGGTCAGGCATGGCCCCGGAGTGCGATGCGACCCATCCGCCACAGAGATTGGCAGCGACACTCATGTCAAGTAGAGAACCGCCGCGCAGCCAGGAGTCGACGAGAGCTGCGGTGAAGGCGTCGCCAGCCCCGACGGTATCGATGACGTCGACGGGGGCGCCGGGATGGCGCTGGTGAGAGTCGAGCGTGACAAGCAGGCTGCCCTGGCCGCCCATAGTGACGGCCACAAGCTTGAATGAAAATTTTTGCAGGAGTGCTCGCGCCGCCAGAATCATCCCGGATTCAGGGTCATGGGCCGGCATGCGTATTTGAAACATGGCGAGCACCTGGGGCAGTTCGGCTTCATTCAGCTTGAAGATGGTTGCGCTGGCGAGGGATTCGGCAATAACGTCTGCGGAGAAAAACGGCGGCCGAAGGTTCACGTCGAAAACGCGAACACATTCCGGACTGGTCGCCGCAAGGAATCTCCGGATGGTGGCGCGGGAGACCGGATTGCGCTGGGCGAGCGATCCAAAGCATACCGCGTCGGCAGCCGCGGCCCAGGCCTGCCATTCCGGGGTCGACTCCATGAAGTCCCATGCAGCAGGCTCGTGGATGATGTAATGCGGTTCGCCGGTGCGAAACTCGACGCCTACGGTTCCCGTTGGATGGGTTGGATCGGTCTGGATTGCGGCGAGGTCGACCGGGAAGGCGGACAAGGCTTCTGTGGCCGAAGCTCCCAATGGGTCGGCGCCGAGTCTCGATGCGATCACGCCGTGGTTCCCCAGCCGGGCCGCCATCACGCTGAAGTTCGCCGGTGCGCCGCCGAGCCGCTTACCCGTCGGAAGAATGTCCCATAGCAACTCTCCGAGTCCAACGATCACTTTGTCCATGCAGATAGCCCCAAATTTCGCGCCGCCAGCATGTTAAACCAACACAGGGCTCAAGAATCGCATCTAATGGCAGGATGCCTCTCTTAAAGTTGCGAGGGGAGCAGCAGGCGGGGAATCCAACTGATGCCCCAGTTCGGCCGCGCAGGCCGCCAACGATTCGTGTGATGGCATGGGTGGGCGCCGCTGTTTTTGTGCTCCTGGCCGGAGCCGTTATAGTAGGTGCGATCTATTTTCGGCGCGCGGCACCTATTCTGAGGTCACGGGTTATCGAGACGCTTTCCACGCGATTTGACAGCCGGGTGGAACTGCGCAGTTTTGATGTTTCAGTCTTCCACGGCTTCGAGGTCGAGGGTGGCGGGCTGCAGCTTTTCCCCCACACCCTGGATATGCAGCAGCCGCTCTTTTCCGTTGATGAATTCTCGTTCAGGACCGGGTGGCGCGATTTGATTCGCACCCCGATGCGCATCGGGGAGGTGCAAATCGTGGGCCTGCACATCAACATGCCGCCCAAGGACCAGCGCCGGAGCATTCCGAAGCTGGATAAACCAGGTTCGAAGCAAGGAAAAATCCAGATCGTGGTGGACGAGCTGGTCATAGACGATGCGACCTTGATTCTGGGTACCAATAAGCCCGGTAAAGTGCCGCTGGATTTCAAAATCAGCAAACTGCGCATGAGTTCTGTGGGCGCGGGCAGGCCAATGAAGTTTCACGCCATTCTGACGAATCCGAGGCCGGTCGGCAGTATCGATTCAACAGGGGATATTGGCCCCTATAACGCGGGGACTCCGGGAGACACACCGGTCCGGGGCATATACACCTTTGAGCACGCGGATCTAGGAACTATTAAGGGCATCGGCGGAATTTTGTCATCCAGCGGCGTATACGCGGGCACTCTGAACCACATTGCGGTGGATGGTGAGACAGACACGCCCGATTTCCGCCTGACTTCAGCGGATTATCCCATGCCGCTGCACACGAAATTTCACGCGATCGTAGACGGAACGAACGGCGATACGTACCTGCAGCCGGTTGACGCCATGCTGGCACACTCGCATATTGTCGCCTCAGGCGATGTGGTGCGAGCCCAGGGAATTCGGGGTCATGACATTACGCTGGACGTGACCGTCTCGCCGGCGCGAATCGAGGACATGCTCAAGCTTGGTGTGAAGACAAAGCTGCCGCTGATGACGGGCGATCTAACGATGCATACGAAGTTCCACCTGCCTGCGGGAGGAGGAACGGTACTCGATCGGTTGCATCTGAAAGGGAATTTCCAAATCACGAATGCGCACTTTACCAGCGAGAAGATTCAGGCGAAGGTCGACCAATTGAGCCTGCGAGGACAAGGAAGACCTAAAGAGGCCGAGCAGCAGGTGGAAGCGAATGTCGCTTCCGACATGAGCGGCGACTTCGAGCTGGGCTCGCAGAAGATCACCATCTCAAACCTGCATTATGAGGTGCCGGGAGCGCAGGTGGCGATGAACGGTGTCTACACGCTTGATGGCAACCAGTTCGATTTCCACGGGGTTGCGCGCATGCAGGCCAAGGTTTCCGAGATGGTCACGGGATGGAAGTCCTGGGCGCTGAAGCTCGCCGATCCACTGTTTATGAAGAATGGCGTGGGTACGGAGGTTCCAATTCAGATCACGGGGACCCGATCTGAGCCGCATTTCGGGGTGGAGTTTGGGAAAATTTTCGGCCACGGAGACAAGGGTCAGGATAAGACCGGCGGCGCTTCCAGTCAGCCGCACCCGAAGCAATAGCGCCTGCTTTGCGCTGGTTTATACTTATTGAAAGAATGCCGAAACACAGAAGTTCCACAGCCGCCAGGTCTGGCGGCAATTTCGTCTTCATCCAAGCCGATCAGGTCCGTAGGCCGCGCATTCGCTCCACGACAGTGCTGTGCGTACGCCGTAACGGCAGCGTAGTCATGGCTGCCGACGGGCAGGTAACGCTCGGAGAGTCGGTCATCAAGCACTCGGCGCGCAAGATCCGGCGGCTTTACCAGGACAAGATCCTGGCCGGGTTTGCGGGATCAACGGCGGACGCCTTTTCGCTCTTCAGCCGCTTTGAGGGCAAACTGGAGCAGTACGCAGGCAACCTGGGCCGCTCAGCGGTGGAACTGGCGAAGGATTGGCGCACGGACAAGATGCTGCGGAATCTCGAGGCACTGCTGATCGTCTCCGACCCCAACCAGACTTTTCTGATCAGCGGTTCGGGCGATGTCATCGAGCCGGATGAGGGGATTGCCGCAATCGGCAGCGGCGGGTCTTATGCGCTGGCGTCGGCGCGGGCCTTGATGGAAAATACCGATCTGCCTGCGCGCGCGATTGCCGAGAAGTCGTTGCGCATAGCCGGCGAAATCTGCATTTATACCAACGACCAGATCACAATCGAAGAGCTGCACGCCTGAGAGCGGCGGCTCAGAACTGCCCGCCCAAAAGGAGCCGGCAACATGGCTATTTATCTACCCGGAACCGCCGAAGATCAGGAACTCGCTCTCGAGGAGCTGACTCCGCGCGAAATAGTCGCAGAACTCGACAAATATGTTGTCGGACAGAATGCCGCCAAGCGCGCCGTAGCGATCGCGCTGCGCAACCGAATGCGCCGGCAGAAGCTGCCGCCCGATATCGCCGAAGACATCATGCCGAAGAACATTATCATGATCGGCCCCACGGGCGTAGGCAAGACAGAAATCGCACGTCGGCTGGCCAAGCTGACCAACTCACCATTTTTGAAAGTAGAGGCCTCGAAGTTCACAGAGGTCGGCTATGTTGGGCGCGATGTGGAGTCGATGGTTCGCGACCTGGTCGAAATCGCGATCGATATGGTGCGCGAAGAGAAGCTCGAAGAGGTAGAGGATAAAGCCGAGCTGAATGCGGAGGAGCGGCTGCTTGACCTGTTGCTGCCGCCTGCCACGGCAACGCCCGCGTCGCCAGGTTCGTCCGGATCCGGGTCGCATCAAGGTACGCAGATCATTGAGGGCAACAAGCTCAGCTTTCCGGCTCCCGGTGCCGACTCTCACCAGCGGACTCGGGAGAAATTGCGCCAGCAATTCCGTGAGGGCAAGCTAGACGATCGCATGGTGGAAATCGACGTCCGCGAGCGAAATACGCCGTCCTTCGAGATCATCTCCAACCAGGGAGTAGAGGAGATGGACATCAATCTCAAGGATGTCCTGCCGAATATCTTTGGCCAGCGCACTAAGAAGCGCAAGATGAAAGTTGCCGAAGCCTTCGAGTATCTCGTGCAGGAAGAAGAGGGCCGGCTGATCGACATGGACCAGGTCACGCGGCTAGCTGTCGATCGAGTGGAGAACTCGGGGATCGTGTTCCTTGACGAGATCGACAAAATTGCGGGACGGGAGGGCGGCCACGGTCCGGACGTTTCGCGAGAAGGGGTGCAGCGCGACATCCTGCCCATTGTCGAGGGAACTACCGTAAACACTCGCTATGGGATGGTACGGACCGATTACATCCTGTTCATTGCAGCCGGCGCATTCCATGTCTCAAAGCCCAGCGACCTGATTCCGGAACTCCAGGGGCGCTTTCCGATACGGGTGGAACTGCAGTCGCTCACGGTCGATGACTTCATCCGCATCCTGACGGAGCCGAAGTCATCGCTGACCAAGCAGGCTACGGCGCTGCTGGAAACTGAAGGGCTGAAGCTGGAGTTCACGCGCGAGGCCCTGGAAGAGATGGCGCAGTTCGCCTTCAAGGTGAATGAGACGACGGAAAACATCGGGGCGCGACGGCTGCACACGATTATGGAGCGGGTCCTGGACGAGATCAGCTTCCTAGCTCCCGATCTGACCAAGGCTCAGCCCCAAAGCGAAGGCAATGTGCTCCAGCTTGCTGCGGCGACGGATTTCGGGGCGACGGTTCCTCTGCCGATCAGCGAGCGGACCTCTGGCGACGGCGGGGCGGAGAAGGTGGTTGTGATCGATCCGGAATATGTTCGCCAGATGGTGGCAAATATCGTGAAGGATCAGGATTTGTCGAAGTACATTCTGTGAAACAGACGAGGCGTACCAGCAGCGGCGCGCCTCGGATCGTTCGACTTACATCAGGTAAACGGGTGTACCCATTCTGTCCAGTTCACCTCTCACTTTTGTAAGCCCGTACATATAGGTCTCGAACTCGTCTGCGAGCCGCGCGAAGAACGGAGCCTCATTCTGATATTCGAACAGGTTGAACTGGGAGACTATGTAATAGCTTTCCTTACCGGTGCGCACCATTTCGAGAAAGCTGGTGTCTCCTGCAAAGCGCGAGCGTTGCACCGCTTCGGGAAACATGCCTGTCGAAAAGAGGGCGTAATCCCCGATGTGTTTGCGGACCTTGCGCTCGGCATCAAATGAGGGAGCGGTTCCGTGAATGGGGTCGGCGGCAGCCAGCATCTTGCTCATCTCTCTGACGGGCTTGCCTTCGTCGTCGCGGATACAGTAGAGGTTTTCGACAACGCAGAACTCGGTGAGGAGATCGGCGACATACGAGGTGACCTCCCGATCGTGTACGCCCAGATGCTCGGCGTAGCAGTCGGAAACTGTGCGATGAAAGAGCTGGCGAAGGGCGTGTTCTTCGGGAATCATTCCTTCCCTCCCGGGAGTGCAATGCTGGCCTTAGACCTGGGGCCGGATATCATACTAGATGCTTAACTCGTCGGCAAGGTAATCATCAATCTTTAACTTCTGACACCTTAGTGACAAATTTATGCAATTTGTAACCCGTGACAAGTGACCAGTTGTGGTATGTGCGAAATTTCTTAGCAGTCGCAGCGCGCAAGTGCGAATCGGGCGAGCCGGGGGAGGCATGCAAATGAACAGGAATTCATTTGATAGTAGTTTCGGCGGGGCTATGCTCGATGGGAGTAGGCTTCGCGAGGGTCTGAAAAGGGGAGGCGGAGGTGGCCAAACGTCCTGTGCACCATCATCCTGCGAAACACCATCCAAAAAAGGGCGGAGGTAAATCGGGCGGTGGCAAGTCCGGTGGCGGTACATCTGGCGGAGGCGGTGCCTCCGGTCAACAGCCGGTATTCGCTCAGCCGAAGCCATCGCCCGATCCGTCTGGTTTTAGAAATCCGGTTACGGACCAGGGCTTTTCGGAGATCCAGAAACTTGAACCGGTGCCGGAACCGAGAGGCGCCGCGACCGAGCCGATCCTGACGCTTGCTGAAGTTTATGGAGATGCGGGCGCACAGAAGGAAGCGGCGATCACCGCGAGCGGGCAGATTGTTTTCCATGCGGTCGGTGACACGGGGAGTGTCGAAGGACCAACCACGCAGTCGCTGGTCGCGGACAAGTTGGTTTCGGACTTTCAGGAGGCGAACCCAGCCGATGTGCCATCGTTCTTCTATCACCTGGGAGACGTGGTCTATTACTTTGGCGAGGCGCAATACTACTACGACCAGTTTTACGAGCCATATCGAAATTACCCGGCACCGATTTTAGGGGTTCCGGGCAATCACGATGGGGTTGTCTATGCGAGTGACCCGGCGCCGACGCTTGCGGCGTACCTGGCAAATTTCTGTGCCGCCCAGCCGATCGTGACGCCAGATGCCGGAGGACTGGTGCGCACGGCGATGATTCAGCCGGGCGTCTACTATACGTTCGATGCGCCGTTTGTGCGAATTCTCGGCTTGTACAGCAATGTTCTGGAAGACCCGGGCGTTATTTCCGATGAGGGGGGATCGAACCCGGCTCTCGACAGCCGGCAGGTCGATTTTCTGACGGCGGCCCTGAAACGGGTGAAAAGCGAAAAGTACACGGGAGCAGTCCTGGTGGCGGTCCACCATCCGCCGTTCAGCGGCGACTCGACCCACGGTGGGAGTCCGACCATGTCAGCCGACATTGACAGCGCCTGCATGGCTGCCGGAATGTGGCCGCACGCGGTGATATCGGGCCATGTGCACAACTACGAGCGCTTTACGCGAAAAGTGAATAACATGCAGATTCCGTATGTGATCTGCGGCTCGGGTGGGCATACCCCGCTATCAAGCATGCGTGGCGTCTTTCGCACACCTCTCAAGATCGACAGCACGCTTACTCTGGAAAGCTACGACGATACTGACTTTGGCTATCTGCGGATCGTCGTGACCGCGACAACCCTTACCATTGAACATCACCCTGAGTCCGATGGGGGCGTGACCAAGACTCCGGACGACAAAGTCACGGTGAATCTCCAGACACGGGCCCTTAGCTGAGCCGGATTTGAGGTGTTAACCGCGAAGCCAATTCGCGGGGCAGCTTCTTGAGCGGTGACGTGACCCCGGTAGGCTGACTGTATATCCGTTCTGCAACATCCCGGCTTCAGGTGATGGAAAACATCGCTTCGCCTGGGCGCGGGGTGTCGAAGGTGGGATATCCTTCAAGTATCGACACCGTTCGACGGAGGGGCTGATGAGCGATTTTTCACTGCGCGACCCCGGAACACTGGGGGCAATCGCAGCAGTCGCTCTTTTCGTCGGCGGCTATTTCACTTACCGTGCTCTCCGCAAGCACCCTTCTGAAGAAGAACTGGAGCGGCTTCGCCGCCAGGAGCTCGTCCAGACGGGGCGGATTCTGGATGGAACGATTCTCGATATTTCGGACGTCGATGCCCATGAAAGCGGCCGTCCGAATGGGATGCAGCTGATTCTTTATAAGTATGAGATCGCCGGGGTCTGTTATGAGTGTTCGCAGGATGTGACCAACCTGCGCGAGTACGTGAACATTTACGACCTGCGGCTTGGTTTTCCATGCTCGGTGAGGTACGACCCCCACAAGCCGATCAACAGCATAGTAGTCGCGGAAGGGTGGACCGGGCTGCGCGACACGGCCAACTCGGTTCCGATACGGCGCGGCGCGGCAGGTTCGGCGGCTGCGTTACCTTACCTTGAGAACTGAACCGGCCGAAGCCAACGCGATAAACTGAAGTTATGCACGTGCATGCAGCTCCGACCGTGAAGATGCAAAGGGTATTGCGTCTGTCGCTGGTTGCCACCTTGGGCTATGTGGCGCTTACGCTGCTTGCCGGACTCCGCGCGCATTCTCTGGCTCTGCTATCCGAAGCCGGCCACAATGCGTCGGATACACTGGCGCTGCTGCTCTCGTTCGTGGCGGTTCACTTTCAGGCGCGCCCCGCAACCGACCGAAAGACTTTCGGATACCATCGTGCGGGTGTTCTGGCGGCATTTCTGAACGCGCTGACTCTGATTGGCATCAGTGTGTGGATCGGGTATGAAGCGGTTGGCCGGTTCGCCGAGCCGGTGCATGTCCAGCCGCGGACCATGATGTGGGTGGCGGCTGCCGGAGTGGTAATGAACGGTGTGATTGCCGCGATGCTTTGGAGGTGCAGCGGAGACGTAAATCTGCGCAGCGCATTCATTCACATGCTTGGCGATACGCTATCGACCGCAGCAGTCATTGTGGGCGGCCTGGCGATCCTGTTT
>JAFAMZ010000067.1 GCA_019232935.1 Silvibacterium sp. | reverse complement strand
CGGGTTGCCCGGAATACCAGTCTCGGGCCAGGACGCCAGAGCGGCGGCGAATGCCTCGTGCATCGCCTCTTCGGCAACATCGAGATCGCCCAACAGGCGCACCAGCGTCGCCAGAACCCGGCCCGATTCCGACCGGTAAAGAGTCTCGATGGTCCTGCTGAGTTGTTCGGGCACAGACGACGGCATTCAAGCCAACCTAGCAAACGGAGGCACCAGATACAACCGCGCCGGCCAAAGCGCCCGTCCACAATTCATTTCCAACCGCTACGGGATGGGGTGGCTTGCAGAGGGACAACAGCACGGGTCCGTCCCGAGGCAAGCAAAGAAGGCCCGAATTGCGAAAGTCACATTGCGCGCGGCGGCGTTGCCATTCAGCATCGCTTTGGGTCCTTCGGCCTCTCACACCACTGTCATTCCGCCATCCACCGTCAGGGCATGACCGACGATATAACTTGCCCCGGGACTGCACAGCCACAGCACCGCTGAGGCAATCTCTTCGGGCCGGCCCGCGCGGCGAATGGGGACGTTCTTCGCTATTTCGTGGTACGCATGCTCGTCGCCGCTGACCACATCGCGCGCGATCTGTGTATCGATCAGGCCTGGATTGACTGCATTCACCCGAATCCCGTGCTGGATGTATTCGAGAGCGGCCGTCCGTGTCAGACCCACGACGCCGTGCTTCGACGCGATGTAGGAAGCGATGCCCGGATTGCCGGTCAGCGCACCGACCGAGGCGTTGTTGACGATCGCACCGCTGCCTTGGCGCTGCATCTGCCGCAGTTCGTATTTCATTGAACTCCACACGCCGCGCAGATTGATGCCGATGACGCGGTCCCAGTCCTCGCGGCTGCTGTCTCCTGTCGGTGCGATGCGGGCCATCACGCCGGCATTATTGAAGGCAGCGTCGAGCCGGCCGAACTCGGCGACAGTGCGATCGATCATGGCCTCGACCTGCGCATCATCGCTCACATCACAGCGGATGGCGATCGCCTTGTGGCCAGCGGCGGCCAGTTTCTGGGCTTCCGAGTTCACGATGTCTTCTCTGAAATCCGCCAGCGCAACGGCCGCGCCTGCTTCGGCAAAGGCCTGGGCAGCGGCAAGACCCATACCCGAAGCTGCTCCGGTGACCAAGGCCACTTTTCCGGTGAAATCCAATGGGTTGTTTTTCATGTTGTCTGTCCTCTTTAAGCTCCAAGGTAAGGCGAAACGGTGGGAATGATAAGATGCCGTTGAGTACAAGCGTTAGTGAATATAATTCACAAATGGTCGAAAACGATTTGAGCTCGCTCTCGGCATTTGTGGCGGTCGCGGAAGAACGCAGCTTTACCCGCGCCGCGAAGCGCTTTGGCGTTTCTCCTTCCGCAATGAGCCATGCCATGCGTGGGCTGGAGGAGCGGGTGGGGGTGCGGCTGCTCTCGCGCACCACGAGAAGCGTAGCGCCAACTGATGCCGGACAGGAACTACTCGCTCAACTGCGTCCGGCGCTCTCAGAGGTTCATGTGGCTTTGGATCGCGTGGCCGGGCTGCGTAAGAAGCCAGCTGGCCGTGTACGGCTGCTGGTGCCTCGATTTGCTGCCGGCACGGTCCTCGCGCCTAAACTTGGCGAATTCGCACGCAAGTACCCTGAAGTCGTGCTCGACGTCACCACGAATGACAGTCGCATGGATATCGTTGCCGCGGGATTCGACGCAGGCATCCACTTCGGCGAGTACATCGAGAAGGACATGATTGCGGTGCGCGTGTCTCCGGATCACAGACCGGCGATTGTTGGCTCGCCCGGTTACATCAGGGTGCATGGGAAGCCGACGTCGCCTCGCGATCTGTTGCGGCATCGCTGCATTAATTTCCGGCACGGCGATGCCGGCGTATACCGATGGGAGTTCGAGAAGGGCAGGAAGTCTCTCTCAGTTGCAGTGAGCGGCCCATTGATTGTCGACGATGAGAACCTGGTCACGCAGGCCGCGCTTGCCGGTGTTGGCCTTGGGTTCCTGTCGGAAGGGCGGGTTGCGCCATATCTGGAGAGCGGCGCTCTGGCGCGAGTGCTGGAGAGCTGGTGTCAGCCCTTCCCAGGCTTCTTTCTCTATTATCCGAGCCGGCGGCAGCAGCCGCCTGCCCTCTCAGCGCTGATTGAAACACTTCGCATGTAGGCCGGGTCTGCTCGATGAGTGCAGAACCGCCGAGTCACTCAGCGAGGAGCTGAGCGAATCCGCCATCTCAGTCGCAAATGAGTCCCGCCAGTTGCCGTCAGTAGCACCCCTGGATTTGCCTCGGAAAAGCTGCCTCCTTCATTTCCTCTTCGTGACTCAACCTATATAGTGGTTCGGGTAGCACCGGGCCCAAGCTGCTTCGCAGAGTCGCCAACTACCGCATGAACGTCCTCAATCTGCTGTTTGGAAAGCCGCTCGCCAACTCTGATGAGCGCGGAGAACAGGTCGGCCCGCTCGCCGGAATCCCGATCTTTGGTCTCGACGCCCTCAGCTCCGCCGCCTACGGCCCTGAGGCCGCGCTCACCCTGCTCATCCCCCTCGGATTCCTCGGCGTTCACCTCATCGTTCCCATCACGACGGCCATCATCATTCTGCTGGTCATCGTCTATGCCTCTTACCGGCAGACCATCGGAGCTTATCCGCAGGGCGGCGGCTCCTACACCGTCGCCACCGAAAACCTCGGCACCGGCCCCGGACTCCTCGCCGCCGCGGCCCTGATGATCGACTACATCCTCACCGCCGCCGTCGGCATCTCCGCCGGAGTCGGCGCGCTCATCTCCGCTGTGCCCAGCCTGCAGAAGCACACCCTCGGCCTCTGCCTGCTGATCCTCATCGTCCTCACCATCATCAATCTGCGCGGCGTGCACGACACCGGTGTAGCCTTCATGATCCCGACCTACCTGTTCCTGGCCACGCTGCTCATCGTCATCGGAGTCGGTGTCGTCAAAACCTTCGCCGCCGGCGGACACCCCACTCCTGTCGTTGCCCCGCCGCACCTGCCGCCCGCAGCCACCGCAATCTCCCTCTGGCTGATCCTGAAAGTGTTCTCCAGCGGCTGCACGGCCATGACCGGCGTCGAAGCCGTCTCCAACGGCGTCAAGGCCTTCCGCGAGGACACCGTAAAGAACGCCCGCCTCACGCTGACCATCATCATCGCGTTGCTCATCATCCTGCTCGCCGGCATCGCCTTTCTCTGCAAGTGGTACAGCATCGGAGCCACCGACCCGAACGGGCCCGGCTACCAAAGTGTTCTTTCCCAGCTCACTTCAGCAGTCATGGGACATGGCATCTTCTACTACGTCACCATTGCCTCGATCCTCCTCGTCCTGTCGCTTTCGGCCAACACCGCCTTTGCCGATTTCCCCCGCCTCACTCGCGCCATCGCCCTCAACGACTATCTGCCGCATGTCTTCTTCATCCGCGGACGCCGCCTCCTCTACTCCTGGGGAATCGGCGCGCTCGTCTTCCTCACCGGCCTGCTGCTCATCATCTTCGGGGGCGTCACCGACCGCCTCATCCCGCTCTACGCAATCGGCGCCTTCACCGCCTTCACGCTCTCGCAGGCCGGCATGGTCGTGCACTGGCTCCGCAACCGCGGCGAACTGGGATGGCGCATCCGCGCCGCCGTTAATGCCATCGGAGCCACCGCCACCGGCATCACCACGCTCGTCGTTCTCGTGGCCAAGTTCATCGACGGCGCATGGATCACCGCCCTGCTCGTCCCGCTCATGATCCTGCTCATGGTCGCCGTTAAACAACACTACCGTCACGTCAAGCTAAATACCATGGCGCGCGCCTCCATCAACACCGACAACATCCAGCCGCCATTGGTTGTTATCCCCGTCGACCGCTGGAACCGCCTCTCGGAAAAGGCCCTCCGCTTCGCCCTCGCCATCTCAAAAGACATCATTGCCGTGCACGTCGAAAGCGGCCTCGGCGACCAGAGCATCTGTGCTGAGTGGGAGAACAAAGTTTCCGAGCCTCTCCGCAAGGCCGGACTCCCCGTCCCCCAGCTCGTCGACCTGCACTCGCCCTACCGCTTCATCCTTGGCCCGGTTATGGACTTCGTCCTCCACCAGGAGCAGGCCAACCAGAACCGTCAGATCGCCGTCCTCGTCCCAGAGCTCGTCGTCACTCACTGGTGGGAAAACCTGCTCCACAATCAGCGCGCCAATCTGCTCAAAGTCCTCTTGCTCATCAAGGGCAACCAGCGCATTCTGGTCATCAACATCCCGTGGTACCTCAAGGGCCACTAACCTCCGAGCCGATCGGCGCTCCTTCGCCGGGTGCCCCACGTCCGGATTTTCGGACGTGGGAATCTCCGAAATCCTCTCCCCCTTTGCCTCGTTGCGGTGGAAAGATTCCTCTGTGTCCTTCGTGTCCTCTGTGGTGAAAAAAGCAACTCTCGAGCCGCCCCTCACTCATACTCCCCATTACGCTCCATCCCCAGCGTCGAAACCTTTCCTTCCTTGTCTTCACCGAAATAAATCAACGCCCCCTCCGTCCCCTTGCTCAGACGAAAGATCGACGTCAACAGTCCGGCCTGCTCGGGATCGGGACTCCGCTTCACCAGAGTCAGCCTTCCGCCCGGCCACAGCTTCGACAATCTCTCCTGCGCTCCTTTGGCTGCCTCGGGCGTGATTCTCGCCGCGAGTTCCGCTGTGCATTCCGGACGAATGTCCTCGCCAGCCGCAAGCTGGCCCAGCACCTTCCCTAGCGACGCCGCAATCGCCGGCTGATCGTCCGGAATTGCGCTCAGCTTGGCCATCTTCAGCGCCGGATCGGCGATCCCGGCGACAACGTGAGCAATCAGCCCGGGCTCCCCTTCTGCAAGGTTCGTCAGCGCCACCACCGTGATTCCATCGTCCGGATACCGCGCAATGTGCGACGTGAACCCCTGCCATTGCCCGCTGTGCTCGATGCGCTTATGACCGTTCTGCTGATCGATCATCCATCCAAATCCGTATTCGCCCGGATTCGGCTTCCCATTGTTCAGCCGGTAAACAGTCCACATCTCATCGAGGCTCGACTGCTTCAGCAGCCGGGTGCCATACAGAGCGCCATCCCATTTCGCCAGGTCGCGCACGTTGAAATACAGCGCCCCGTCTGCCGTTGAGTTGAACGTCGGCGAGACCCAAGACTGATTCTTAAGCTGCCCACTCTCCAGTTCATACCCGGCCGCGCGATTCGGAACAATGTCCCTCTCGCTGATCAGCCGCGTCGACGTCATCCCCAGCGGCTCGAAAATTCGCTCTGCGAGAAAGTCCCAGTACTGCTTGCCCGTCACCTTGTGGATCACCACTCCGAGCAGCAAATAATTCGTATTGCGATACGCCCACTTCTCCCCCGGAGCCCACTCAATCGGCAGCGCCTCGATCTTCTTCACCAGCTCGTCTTCGGTAAAATCAAGCCGCAGATAGAACGGCCCATTTGGCCCAGTCCGCTCATCGCTCTCGTACTCCGACAGCCCCGACGTGTGCGACAGAAGATTCTTCACCAGCACCGGCTTCCATGTCGCCGGAGCGTCAGGGAAATACTTCGTTATGCTGTCGTCCAGCGACACACGGCCCTCCTCGACCAGCATCATGATCGCCGCGGCCGTAAACTGCTTTCCCATCGACCCTGACTGAAACACCGTCTCCGGCTTCACCGGCACGCCCAACTCGACATTCGACTCCCCATAGCCCTTGGCCAGTAGAATCTGTCCCCGGCTGTAGATGCCCAGCTCCAGCCCCGGTACATGTTCCCTCACCATCTCGCTCGCCACAAACGCATCGATCGCCTGCAGCCGCTCCTGATCCAGTGAGCCCGCCGCTCCCAGGCCGCCGGCACCCTGTCCCAACACTCCTCTTCCAGGCAGCACAACGACCACAGCCGCTAACAAGATCCTCCCCAAGCGCATCAATCGCATTCTCCTCTAACCGGCGCGAGTATAGCCGACGCCTGTCTCGTCCTCAAAAAAGACCTCTTCTTCCTTCTCCTCCCATCGCGTATCCTCCCCTCTAATGTCCACGTCACCGCCCTGTGCTAAAGACAGCCCAGCCGCGCCCGCCCTCAAGCGCGCGCTCACCTTCCGCGACCTGACCCTCTTCTACATCGTCAGCGGACTCTCCGTCCGCTGGGTCGCCACCGCTGCGGCCGCCGGAGCCAGCACCCTCACCGTCTGGCTCTTCGCCCTCGTCGGTTTCTTCATCCCGCTCGCCGCCTGCGTCCTTGAGCTCTCCTCGCGATACCCCGCCGAAGGCGGCCTCTACGTCTGGACGTGCGAAGCCTTCGGCCCCTTCTCCGGCTTCATCGCAGCCTGGACCTACATGATGTCCAACCTCCCCTACTTCCCTGCCGTCCTCTACTTCGGAGCCGGCTCGGTACTCTTCGCCTTCGGCGCACGCGGCCAGCACTATACCTCGAACAGCGGATACTACCTCGCCTTCGCCCTCGCCTGGCTCACCTTTATCACCGTGATGAACATCGTCGGAGTCAACGCCGGCAAGTGGCTCAACAACGTCTGCACCCTCGGCAGCACCCTCCCCATCGCCGTCCTGCTCGTGCTCGCCGTCATCTCCGCGCATCGCTTCGGATCGGCGACCTCCTTCGCCCCCCACGAGCTCATCCCGCGCCCCTCGCTCGCCAACGCCATCTTCTGGTCCACCATCTTCTTCGCCTTCGGAGGCTGCGAGGCCGGCTCCTTCATGGGCGAGGAGATCGCCAACCCGCGCCGCACCATTCCCCGCGCCCTCCTCGCCGGAGGAACCATCCTCGCCCTCGCCTACATCGCCGGAACCGCCGCCCTCCTGGTCGCCCTGCCGTCCACCGCCGTCCACGGAGTCGACGGATTCATGCGCGGCATGATGACCCTCTGCACCCGCCTCGACGCCTCCGGCATAAGCGTAGGCTGGCTCGCCGCGCCTATCGCGCTTCTCCTCGGCCTCAACGCCGTCGGAGGAGCCGCCGCCTACCTCTCCTCCACCTCGCGCCTCCCATTTGTAGCAGGCATTGATTGTTATTTCCCGCCCGTCTTCGGACGCATCCATCCCCGCTTCAAAACTCCATGGGTCGCCATCGCCACCTACGGAGCCGCCGGCATCGTCGTCGCCCTGCTCAGCCAGGCCGGAGCCACCGTCCGCGGAGCCTACGACGTCCTCGTCGCCATGTCGATCATCGCCTACTTCATCCCCTATCTGTTCCTGTTCGCGTCAATGATCCGGCTGCAGAGCCGACCCGCAACCGCCGACACCATCCGCGTCCCCGGAGGCCGTCCCGTCGCCATCACCCTCGCCTCCATCGGACTCCTCTCCACGACCCTTACCATCGTCCTCTCCGTGATCCCCTCCGCCGACGAGCCCAACAAACCCCTCGCCATCGCCAAGGTCCTGATCTCAACTGCCGTCTTAATCGGAATCGGAGTGGCTATCTTTTTGCGCGCTGAACGAAAGCGCAGAAGCCTGGGTGCCCCATCCTGAGCCCGCTGTTGGCGAAGGGTGGGAGGCACTCCACTTTAGGGTGTCATCCTGAGCAAAGCGTCTCGCGAGACGCGAAGTCGAAGGACCTGCTGTTGCTATAAATAGGAACAGAGAAACTTTCTAGGAGAGTAGAAAATAACAAGTACGTATGACCCTAAGCAGAGATTTTCGCGATACCGTCCGCGACCGCGCGCAGCACGACGCGAAATTTCGTCGCGCCCTGCTCGAGGAAGCAGTGAATTCCATGATGACCGGCGACGTCGAGACGGGCCGCAGCCTGATGCGCAACTACATCAACGCAACGGTTGGTTTCCCAAGGCTCTCAAAAAGAGTACGCATCCCGAAAACCAGCCTGATGCGCATGTTCGGTCCAAACGGCAATCCATCGGCTGGCAATCTGTTCAGCATCCTCGCCGAACTGCAAAAGCAGGAGGGAGTCAGCCTCGCCGTCCACGCGGGATGATCCTTTGTTGCCCGGAGGCCGCCCCCTCGCCATCACCCTGGCCTCCATCGGACTCCTCTCCACCACCCTGACCATCGTCCTCTCCGTCATCCCCTCCGCCGACGAGCCCAACAAACCCCTGGCCGTGGCCAAGGTGCTGATCTCAACGGCCGTCCTGATTGGGATTGGAGTGGGCATCTATCTCAGGGCAGAGCGAAGGCGCAGAAGAAGCTAGTCAAGCAGACGCCCGCCATCGCAGCACGTTGAACCTAATGCTGCATCGTATGTTTCGGATAGGGCAGGGCATCCCATGCCTGCCAGAATCGGCGCATCTCCTCCGGCCGCCCGAGCGAGACTCGAATGTACGTATTCATGGCTGGAAAGCTGCGGCCGATCAACACGCCGTTCTTTCGGAAGTGCTCGATCACATCTTCTGCCGGATGGTACGTATTCATCATCACGAAATTCGCATGCGAATCGATTGGTTTCATCGCTCTCGCCATCGCCTGGTTGAAGAATTCCTGCCGATCATCGGCGTTTTGCCGAACGAAGTCGTTGACTGCGTCGATATCGTCCAAAGCCGCCAAAGCCGCTTGCATCACGATTCCGTTGATATTGTCCTCACCGGCGAACCGCCCCATCGCGCGGACCACATCCGGTGAGGCTACCGCATATCCAAGTCTCAGCGCCGCCAATCCATACACAGCGGAGAATGTGCGCGTCACAATCACACGCTGATTGTCGACTGGCCGATCGACAAACGAGGCATACATTCCGGACTGACCTGCGTAATGGTGGTAGGCCTCATCGATGACAACATAAGCAGAAACCGGGAGCTTGCCGATGAACGCTTCCAGATCTTCCCGTGGGTTGAGAGACGCAGTTGGATTGTTCGGATTGCAGATGTACACCAGCGCCGGCGCCGCACTTGTGCGCGCCGACATTCGCTCCAGATCATGCGCAAACCCGGGCGCCAGGCGAACCGAGACCACCTCTGCACCCGACCGCTGCGCGTAGCTTTCGATCGCTTCGAACGTTGGTGAAGCCTGAATCAATTGCTTCCCCCCCGCAAGAAACGCAAAGGCTGCCATGCGGAGAACATCTGTAGAACCGCAGCCCAGCAGAATTTGCTGTGGCTTTACCCCGTGCAGATGGGCGATCCTTTCCCTTAGCTCCCCATATCCCGCGACGGGATAGCGGTTCACGCTCTCCATTGCGCCTTGTATCGCATCGAGTACCTTCCTCGAAGGACCGTAAGGGTTTTCGTTGTGGTCCAGGCGAATAAGGCTTTCCCCCATGGTGGAGCGATCGGGGTCGAATCCAATGACCCCGGAAAACCGCCTCGGCGTAGCCGGCACGGCGAGGCCGGTTGCAGCACTGGCTGCAAGCGACCGAAGAACCACCCTGCGCGATGTAAGCATCTGCCCTCAAAAGGATAGCTAGCGTTTTGTCAGAGTTCCCTTTCCGTCGTCGGTCTCGCACCCGCCTCCTGCACTTCCATTCAGGATATAGGTGGACTTAAGCGATGTGCCCGTAGCATCAAGCGATCCTCGAAGGGTCATGTTATTGCCTTGCTTGTCGGTGCCAGCGAGAACCACTTCAGAGCCCGATACTGTGACCTGTAGTTGCGCACCCTTCATGCACTTCGAGCCCAGCTCCGAATTTCCGGTGAGATGTCCTCGCGAGTTGGGAGTGATCACCACCCTTATCGTGAAAGGTGCGACATCGGAATGGTTTGACTGGAACGTTCCAGACCAGGTCCCCTTGATATCGGGCGCGCTCTGAGCTGGTGCTGCTTGCATGACGACCATCGACAAGAATGGGAGCATCATCATAAGAAGTGGCAGCTTGTTGGTTGTCATCACGTTCCTCCTTTAATTCACTGGCCTTCCGCTTCGGCCTCATGCCCTGATTTTGATTTTTTGTCGCTGAAAGAGTCACATTTTGGGAGGACGTTTCGCTTCCGCTGGATGCGGTGACCGTAAGCGTGTAGTCCCCCGGTCGCACCTTCCGGCTTGCGTGTATGGTGAGCGTGGAGTTGCCTGAACCAGCCACGCTGGTCGGAGTGAATGAGCTGCTGGTGTGCGCTGGCAATCCACTCACGCTGAACGTCACAGTTGAAGTGAATGGTCCTATCGGCGCTACCGTAACGGTATAGCTTGTCTTTGAATTGTGGGTCAGAGTCTGACTGCTCGGAGAAACAGTTATCGAGAAAGCCGCCACGGCCAATTTCACCTGCGTGGTGTGGGTCACACCGCCGCCCGTTGCCGATACCGTTAGCGTGTAGCTGCCGCTCGGCGTAGAACTCGAAGTGTTTACCGTCATCGTCGACGATCCGGAGCCCGCGACGGAGCTCGGCGAAAAGCTCGCCGTCGCGCCGGAAGGCAAGCCGCTTACGCTGAAGCTCACATTGCCGGTGAATCCGTTCGAGGGCGTCACGCTCACCGTGTAGCTGGTGCCTGCTCCCGGAGATACCGTCTGCGATGAAGGTGTTGCAGAGACGGCGAAGTCTGCTGGCGAGGGTGTTACCTGAACAAAATTTGCTACCGAGGGCACACCGGATCGATTCAGCAGAAACAGCATGTAAGGACCCGGCGGAACAATGTTGCCGTTCGGAGGAGCCGTTACCGTCAGAAATCCGTTTCCGGCAGTGAAAGAGAGGCTGACCTCACGCTGATCCATACCGAACGCGTGCGTCACCGCGCCATTGCGCACCAGAACGACAGACGCGATGTTGGAAGCATCCGGCGTCGCCAAAGTAAATACCTCGCCGAATCCCAGCTCGACCGGAGCGCTTGTGATCGAAGGTCGGGTAGCCATCGAACCATCGGCGTTGAACAGGTAAGGGGGCTTGTAAATTTCGATGTGCTGCTCGAAACTGCCGCGGGAAGGATTGCCTCCCGCGAGCCACACCGTAGCATCTGGAAGGAGTAACGCTAAGGAATGGTAGAGGCGTGCATAGGCATTTGCTCCGGCTGAAGAAAAGGTGTTGGTTGTAGGATCGTAAAGATCCGCATTCAGGCTGGCAGTGGTTTTGTCTTCATCGTTGAGAGAGCCGCCGACCGCCAGTATCTTGCCATTCGGCAGAATCACCGCATTCATCTCAATGCGCGGTTGGCTCATGTTTGGCCCGCTCTGCCATTTGGGAGCCGCTGCGCCCATGTCGATGATCTCGGTGGTAGCGGTAGAAGGATTGCCGCCACCCATGATCATTATTTTGGGATCGTAGTTATTATCCGGACTCAGCGGCAGCAGAACCGACGAGCCGTAGGTGCGGTTTCCTCCGTAATTGGTCGTCGCGACGTTTGTGTTCCAGGTGTTTGTCGACGGGTCAAAGAGCTTTGATGTGGTTTGCGCACCGGAATAGAAAACTTTCCCGTTGGGCAACAAGTGCAGGCGTGGATACAGATCCGGCGACCACCCCGCGTTGTACTCCGTGCTCCAGCCTGAATCGGCCGAATAGAATTCGACACTGGTGTTGGTTCCGCCCGTTTCCAGCAGTCCTGAAAAGGTCATCACCCTCCCATCTCCCAGTGTCAGCAGAGTGGGATACCAGCGACCGTGCGCCATATTGGGCGTGTTGCTGAAGGTATTCACCGCCGGGTCGAATGTCGCGGCCTGTGGCTGGCCGAAGAACGGGTCGTATTGGAGGGTGCCCCCGGCTATAAATGGTTTTCCGTCCGGAAGCAGAATCATGCCATTGCAGAACATGTCCCAGGTCACGGTGAACTGACTCACGGTCTGCTGGCTCGCAGGATCCCACAGCAATGCCCCGGAGCCATTGGCCGGTCCGTACGGAGGACCGGATGGGCAACCAGCTTGCGTAGGAGGACAGTTGCCTGAACCGGCGATCACCAGCAACTTGCCATTTGGCATGAGAGCAATATGGATCGGATTGATAGGCATGGTGCTGGACAACGTCGTCCACGTACCCTGCGCGCTGGCCTGGCCCATTCCTGGAGCCGCCAAAGCGCATGCAAGAAGGGACATGGCGAGCACGCGGGCTTGCCACGAACAAACGACGCGAAACATGGGGACACCTCAATTGGACTATGAAAGGCGCACCGAGCAAGGAAGTCGAGATAGGTCTCGTAAAGCGTGCGCTAAAGCTCGAAGCGATCGGGCAAGCCGGCCAAGTCGAACGTCGCAGTATATCCCGCCTGCAAATCCCAATGTCAAGACGGCTCGCAACAGGGCGCGAAACAGCGCGCGTAAAGAGCAGGGACGGGTGGCCCACTCAATCCGGCGTTGGCTTGAGTGGGGCAGTTGAGGGCCTCTCGCGTAGAATCTACCGCTCAACCGGGGTCCCCACGGACAGAGCCTGCCCTGAGCGCAGCCGAAGGGTCTTCGTCCGTGGGGTGTTATCACCCGTGACTGCAATCACATCCTTCTCGCCACCGTAGGTTGTGAGGGGCAGTTCCGACCTTCGGCCTGCCCCAAAAATGTCCGGCAGGCCCGAAGCTCCTGGCTAATCCCACTGGGTAATTGTCGAACTGGCAGCCCGGGGTCCAACATGGTTGCCTCAAGCGTCCTCACATTCTCCGGGCCCACAACGCGGCGCTTGGGGAGGAGAACCCCCCGTGAAAATCCTCAATTCCAGAGTCCTGCTTTTGCCCCTCGTAGTTGTTGGCGTCCTGGTAGCAGGCACTGCCGTTGCCTCGGCTCAGGACGTCTACAAAGTCAACTATTTTGACATCAACGCTCCCGTTCTCGGTGGATTGCCGGTGCCGGACGGAACAGTCCGGATTTCCAATCCCGGCCTGACGTATGGAAATCTCTGCGCGATGATTTATGTGTTCGCGGCGGATCAGCAGCTGGCCGAATGCTGCGGATGCGTCGAGACCCACAATGGTCTGCGCAAATTGTCGATTCGCCACAATCTCACATCAAACCCGCTCACTGGCGTGGTTCCATTCAGCGGTCTTATCAAGGTCGTTTCGGCGGCTGTGAACGGTGGGGGGATGACTCCTCCGTGCGATCCGACCGCGAACGTAACTCCGACCCCCAACCTTCGCGTGTGGGTGACCCATATTCAGAATGGGGAAAGCTTCGGAACCTTCCCGTTGGTATGGCCGACCACCGAAACCGAGTCCTCGGACTCTACACTGGGTGCCACTGAGCTCGCCAGCCTGCAGGCACAGTGCTCCTTCACCAACATTCTCGGTAGCGGCGCGGGAGTATGCTCCTGCGGCTCCGGCGACTAGGACCTGTAGCCCACACAAGCTTCTTTTGCTCGTGGCCGCTAATTTCTCCAAATCAGCTACAATAAAAATAAAGGGTACAGAAGCCCGGCCGCATCCGCGCCGGGCTTTTCTGTTTTGGAAGCAAGCCTGTCCCAAAACGGGAATTACAAGAGCTCGCAACCTCGCTGTTTTCTATGATATGCAGCAAGCCATTTCCCTGCAATGAAGTACCGGCGAGATGTGGCTTAACTCCAATCCCATGTATGACAAACAGATTCTGAGGGGGAGGGAGTACGACCCTCAATTCCGCTTAGCCTCAACCGGGCGCGAAAGAGGTTACCCCATTATGAGTCGCCGCCTCCAACGTGGGATGGCTCGGACCCCCCTCGCGAGCTACGCTGTCCACGCAGGCTGAACCATCGTGCGATCCGCAACCGCCATCCCGGCTCAGGTCCAGACCCGAAGCTACCGACCCAAATTGTGGATATGCGCCTTCGCAGTCGGCTTCCTCGGCTTTTGCCTGACCGGGCTCGCCCATTACTGGTGCGGCATGCTCGATCCGGAGCAGCCGCCGGAGACGACCGGCTTCGTCATCACCGGCCTCCTGGTGCTGGCCGGACTCATCCTGCTCGGCCACTGCCTCACCGCCCGCGTGACCTTGGGGCCCGATGCCATCGAGGTAAAAACCCTCTGGTCCACAAAGAGGATGGACTTCAGCAGCATCCGCGGGTGGCGGGAATCCGTGACCACAGACTCGGACGGGGTCCAAACCCGGTACATTCACATGGAATCGCTCGATTACCACCAGCCGGCGCTCAAATTTCAGGACATCTACAATTTCGACGCCGAATTTAACCGCTGGCTCCGCTCCCTGCCGAAACTTGGACAGTAGCCTGACTTAGCGGATAGCTGTCCCCACCTGCTAGCACGCTCCGCTTGGCTTCGGAGCCGTTCCGGTTTCCTGCGTGGGCATGCTTTGCGGATTCGGAACTTGATACGGCGTGTCCCCGGTGAGCAGTGCTTCACACTCCGAAAGCAGCTGTGAGCTCGCCGTGCCCGGAGAAGGCAGGCTGGGAACCGACTCGTCCTGCTTGACGAAGTTCAGCGCGCTCGTCAGGTCCCCGACGGTCGCGCGACGCCATGCGCTCAGGTTCGGCACTTCGGCGCCAAAGCGCGTCTCGAGGAACCGCAACATGGATGTGTGATCGAACAGGTCCGAGGACACGAATCCTCCCCGGCTGAAAGGCGAGATCACGAGCATCGGCACACGAAATCCGAGGCCGATCGGGCCGGAGATGGCAGGGTTGCCGATCACCGCGGGGTTCGGGACCGCAGGCGCGGTGACGTATTCGCCCGGCGTCCCCGGAGGCGCTGTCGTCGGCGCGACATGGTCGAAGAATCCGCCATTCTCGTCATAGGTGACGAACAGGACAGTCTTCGCCCACAGCGCGGAATTCCCAGTCAGGGCGCCGATGATCGCCGCAAGCGTGGCTTCCCCAAAGAGCGACGGGAACGGCGGATGCTCGCTATCGACGACAGAAGCCAGTATCCACGAGACCTGCGGCAGGTCGCCGGAGGCTACATCGGCCAGGAAGTCAACGGGAAACTGCGGTCCGAAGGCATGCTGGTAGAGCGGAGACGAGGGGTCCTGGAAATTCTTGAAGTACGACAGAACATTGTCGGCGAAGACGCCGTTCAGAATGTTCTGATCGGGCGACGAGTAGACTCTCCACGAGATGCCGCGCGCCTCAAGCTGTTCTGGCATCGTCGTGTAGGTGAGCTTGCCAAAGAACGATGAGCGGTTATTCACGAGCGTCTGCAGCAATGGCCCGCCATTCTTGCCATCCGGATCGATGGAAGCCGCCATAGTGTAGAGACGGTTCGGGTCTGTCGGCCCCATCACCGAGCAGAAGTAGTTGTCGCATATCGTGAACGCATCTGCGACGCCATAGAAAAACGGCACGTCCGCGCGGGTGTAGTACGCCATCGTGAGCACGGCGTCGTTGGCATTGATCGGCAGATGCGACGTTACGAAGCCGTTCATCGCCCCGTTGTTCCAGCTCTGGTGTTGCGGAACCCAGTCATGGCTGATGTCGTGGGTGCATGCCGCGTTATGGGTGGCGGTGTCCAGATGAAACGGTAGCAGGACGCCGGCCGGTGCGTTCGCGGTATTGTTCGGATCGGGCTGCTGAAAAGCCGCGCTTTGGTCTGAGAATCCCCGCACCCCGCGATAGCTGCCGAAGTAATGATCGAAGGAGCGATTCTCCTGAATCAGGATCACCACGTGCTCGATGTCGGTAAGCTTCGAGCAACTGGATGTTGGAGTCGGGGTCCCCACAGAGGCTCTTCCCGTTCCCGTTCCGCACCCCGGAAGCTGAGCCACAAGCTCTGCCGCACCCATGGCGGCGCCGATTTTGAGCAACTCCCTGCGGGTGAAATGCTTCAAGGCCCCGGACACCCCTTCCACTGATTTGCTTGGATGCATTCACGGGAAATCGTGATGTGCCGAAGCAGACTGCCGAAGCTTTCTCCTCGTTCTTTGCCCGGTTGCTGCTGGTTTCGGGCGTGGGCGCGCCGAGGTGCGATTCTTTGGGCTGTTCTGCCCCCTGCAGCCATTGGTGATCTCGATCGGCTGGTCTCTCACACTTCGGACTTCACCGAAATGTTGAAGAATCGCGTTGATGGTCCGCAAGGCAGCATCGATGCACACTCGATGACCAGTGTGACTCCTGCGGAGTTTTGTTTGGCACTCCGGGCCTGTGCTTGGGCTGGCCGTCACGACGATTTTCTTGGGCTGGCGGTTCAGGTGCGGAAGTATCGCGGCCGGTATAGAGTCTGTGGCGTGCAAACCCCCAAGGCACCCCAGGGCGGGTTCAGGGGAACCGCGCAACCAGGAACAGATGAAATGGGTGAGCCCGCTCGAGGGCCAGCACCTTTATTCCTATCGCTAGCAGGAGGTCGCGGCTGTTGTGCTCATCAAAGACATGGTGGTGAAAGCAGCGATTGTCCTTGTTCGATAGCGAACGCAAACGAAACTGCTCGGGCGTACCTGCATAGGGATCGCGATCCAGATCATGTTTCGCGAGAATTTCATCCAGATGAGTCATGTCATCTTCACCAACATTGCGTTCGAAATCCTCCAGCATGTGCCGTGTCGGAGTTGGGGTGCGCCGGTGATCGAAAGTCTGAGTGTAATAGGGCAGCACAAGAACCAGGGCCCCACCCGGGCGCGTAATCCGCTGCCACTCTTTCAATGCCTTCACTGGGATTGGCGAAATGCTCAAGGTTGTGCGAAGAGAGGACGAAATCGTACGTCCAGTCTGGTACATGCTGAAGATTTGACCCTTCGGCAAACAGGTTCCGTCCAGGCTGCTTGTCCGCACAAAATACGAACTCTTTTTGGTGCTGCGCCCAGCTGGTCGTGGAAGAGAAATCGCAATTGTCGAGGCTGCCAACTTTCTCGTATATCGGCAGTGGACTCCGGCCGCTCCGGAAAACCTCGCTCGGGCCACCAATTTCAATTCCTGCTTTGCCTTCTACCAGGGGGATGACTGCAGGCATACAGCGAAGGGGACCCTGCAACAGGATGTGTGCTCTTCTGACTGCACGCTGAATCAAACTAGCCTTACCCATTTTTGTGCATCATAAGTGGCCCGCTCCCTGCGAAGCAAGGCAATGAGCAATTGCATGGAATCGTTCGAGAGCGTGCAACCGATGCCGGGTTCTACGATTGGCTCCACTCGCTG
>JAFAMZ010000251.1 GCA_019232935.1 Silvibacterium sp. | reverse complement strand
GAGGTAAGCTGTCTGTTCTCGATCCACCGCGAAAGCTGCGTGACCGTGGCGAACGCGATGTCCTCGTCGCTTTTGGGGACTGGAGCGCCGCTCGCTGCGCTGCGCACAAACACATTTGCTGCCGGATAGGTCTTGATGCCCGGCAGCATCGGGTTCCACTGCGTCGCCGGAGCAACGCTTTCCTCAATTACCAGCTTATGTGGCCCGGTGCGGCGCTCGTATAGCGGAGCCATCTGCATCCGCCAGTTCTCGGCTGCTTCAGCGCGATCATGCTGAGACATCTGCACCTGCACCAGCTTCTCGGCCTCGGCGAACGTGCCGGCAGAAACCTCTGGCCCAACCGGCGGAGACGTGCCGAATGCCGGGGGCGCACCTGGCGTAGGCTGCTGAGATGGAGATGACTGGGGCGTCTGGGCGCGAGCGGTGACGGCGGCGCTCAGCAGTCCCAGAGCGGATTGAGCGAGAAAGTCCCGGCGCGATCCTGGCATGATTAGTCCTTTTGGCGATCGGTTCGATTGAAGCGAATGAGTGAAAGATATACCATCCGCACGACGGTTCGACTCGTGGTTTTTCACGACAGAAAAGCGTAACCGTCTTTGATCGGCATCGACGCAGCAAACATCGACAGGAGCGACCTCGTGTCCTACAACCCTACTCGGCGCAGCTTTCTCGTCGCAGGCGGCATGACCGCCCTTGCCTCCACCAGAGTCCTTGGCGCGAACGACACCATCCGCGTCGGCGTCATCGGCGCTGGAGGGCGAATGAACGGCCTGCTCGATTCTGCAGACAGGGCCGGCTCCTACCAGATCGCAGCCGTGGGTGATGTTTATGCGCCGCGGCGCGATGCCGTAAAGGAGCGCTCGAACGGCGCGGCGACCGCGCACGCCGATTATCGCGAAGTGCTCGACAAGGAAGTGGACGCGGTGATCATCGGTTCTCCCGATCACTGGCATGTCCGGATGGCCGTTGATGCCCTGAGCGCCGGAAAAGACGTATATCTCGAAAAGCCAGTTACGCACACCATTGAAGAAGGCGCGACGCTGACGCGTGCCGTCCGCTCGGGAAAACAGATTCTGCAATGCGGCATGCAGCAACGCAGCTGGACGCACTTCCGTGACGCCGTCGATCTGATTCAGGGAGGCAGCCTGGGGCGTGTGGTTCAGGTGAGAACGTACTGGTGGCAGAACTATCAGCGAAGACCGGGAACGCAGAGTCCCAAGCCGGTGGACACACAGGCTCTCGACTGGAAGAACTGGCTGGGTGGCGCTCCCGATCAGCCGTTCAGCGAGGAGAAGTTCTACCGCTGGCGCTGGTTCTGGAATTTTGGCGGCGGCGCGATGACCGATCTATTCACGCACTGGATTGACGTGGTGCACTGGGCGATGAAAGCCGATCAGCCGATCGTGGTGCTGATGCTCGGAGATAAGTACATGTATCAGGATTGGGAGTGCCCTGACACCGTTCAGGCTGCGCTTCGGTATCCGGGTTTTGACGTAGTGTACGAGGGGATGATGAGCTCATCGATCGACGACGGCGGACTCGAATTCCGCGGCATGGAGGCGACGCTCAAAATCAATCGCAGCGGCTTTTCCGTCTATCGCGAGGGCGTCAAGGGAGACCAGAATCCGGTACTGAAAGAGGAAAGCTACCGCGACGGAACCGTCTCGCATATGCAGAATTTCTTCGAGTGCGTGAGATCGCGCAAGGAACCGAACGCGCCAGTGGAAACCGGAGTCGCAGCGGCGCGCGCCGGCCAGATCGCGAATCTGGCTTACCATCGCAACGGTCAGGTGACCTGGCCTTTGAAAGGCTAGCCTTTCGGCGCGAAGTAACCCTTTCGCACTCGCACGACGTATCGCCGGTCCATGCAGAAGAGATAGATGGGCCGGAAGGCGCCGTTGGCAATGAAATCCGCCGGTTTGTAGACCAGGGCGTACTGGCTGCGAAGCTCGTCGGCGATGTCCTGGAAGCTGATCGACATGTCTTCGAGACGCTTGGGATAAAAGGCGCGTCCGCCCGTCGCCTCGGAGATCTTCTGCAGGATGTCGTCTCCCCGATCGCGGCTGGGGCTGGTGTTTGTGCTGATGGAGTAGACGATGGTCTCGGCGCGCTGGCACTCCTTGATGGCGTCGTCAAGGTAGGCATGGCTCTGATTGTCGTCTCCGTCGGAGATGAGGATCATGGCCTTGCGCACCGGCTCCTGCCCGCGCGAGGCGTCGAGCAATTTGTCGCGGCAGGCGCTGTAGACGGCATCGAAGAGCGCGGTGCCGCCGCCCGGGCGCAGCGCGTTGATTCCGCCAGTCAGCGAGTCGAGGTTATTGGTCCAGTCCTGCTTGTAGTCGGGGACGACGTCGAAGCCCATCACGAAGGCCTTATCGCTCTTCGGCTTGAGAATCTGCAAAAGAAACTCGATCGAGGCCTGCTGCTCGAACTGAAAGCGGGTGCGGATCGAGGTGCTGGTGTCGATCACAATGCCGACGCGCAGCGGCAGGTTCGTCTGCTGCGTGAAGCTGTAAACCCGCTCCGGCGCTTTCTGGTCGTCGAGCAGCGCAAAATCGCTCTGTTTCAGGTCAGGGATGAAGCGCCCGTGCTTGTCAGTGACGGTAAAGACAAGGTCGACTTCGTTGACCTGACGTGTGATGGTGTACTGCTGCTGATCGCCTGGGGCCTGACCATTCTGCTGGCCCTGGTTCTGCGCGGCCGGAGCAGGGGAGGCCGGAGCAGATGAGGTGGTCCGCGCAGACTGATTTGGCGGTGCCGGTGCGGCCTGTCCGAACACGAACAGGGCTGAGAGCGAAAAGAGAACGGCAAGAGTAGAGCGGAGAATTGCGAGGACGCCTTTATTCATGGAACTTCAATTGGTAATGGGGTGCACTGCCGTCATTTTACATATGAGATGAGATGAC
>JAFAMZ010000140.1 GCA_019232935.1 Silvibacterium sp. | reverse complement strand
CGGCAAAGTCGAGATAAACACCCTGCCCGTGAGGCCCGACACCGCGCCCCTCATCACAAACGTCCTTCGCGTTACGTGAGGCGACATCGCGAGGAACCAGGTTGCCAAAGCTGGGATACCGGCGCTCGAGATAGTAGTCGCGCTCGTTCTCGGGAATCTGATTGGGCGGGCGGGTGTCGTGTTCTTTCTTAGGCACCCATATGCGCCCATCGTTCCGCAGCGATTCAGACATGAGCGTTAGCTTCGATTGAAACTCGCTGCTTAATGGGATACATGTCGGGTGAATTTGGGTGAAACATGGGTTGCCGAAGAGCGCTCCGCGACGGTGAGCTCGCCAGATGGCTGTGCAGTTACACGCTTTCGCATTCGTCGAGAGATAGAAGACGTTGGAGTACCCTCCTGTTGCGAGTACAACAACGTCGGCCCCGTGGCATTCGATTTGACCGGTGATCAGGTCGCGGGTCACAATTCCGCGCGCCCTGCCGTTAACGACAACAATGTCGAGAAGTTCGCTCCGGAAGTGCATTGTGACTTTTCCGGCTGCGATCTGCTCTTCCAGAGCCTGATAGGCGCCGAGCAGGAGCTGTTGTCCGGTCTCGCCGCGCGCGTAGAAGGTTCGCTCGACCTGAACGCCGCCAAAGGACCGGTTATCGAGAAGGCCGCCGTACTCTCGTGCAAACGGCACACCTTGAGCGACGCACTGATCGATGATGCTGGCGCTGACTTCCGCCAGCCGATACACGTTGCCTTCGCGCGCGCGATAATCGCCGCCTTTGACGGTGTCCTTGAATAACCGAAGGACACTATCTCCATCATTGCGATAATTCTTCGCGGCGTTGATGCCTCCCTGGGCCGCTATGGAGTGCGCGCGACGTGGAGTGTCGTGATAGGAAAAACAATCCACATGGTAGCCTTGCTGGCCGAGAGTAGCCGCGGCTGCGGCGCCTGCCAGGCCTGCGCCGACCACAATGATGGAGTGCTTGCGGCGGTTTGCAGGATTGACGAGCTTCATCTCGTAGCGGCATGTATCCCACTTCTGCTGAATTGGTCCTGAAGGTATTTTTGCGTCCACCATATTTAATTAGTCCTTGAGTTAGTGCAACCAGCCCATCAGCACAGAAACCGGAACCGAACCGAATCCCGCAAACACGATGAGTGCGACGACTCGCGACACAGCCTTCAGCGTCTTTTCGTTTCGGGCCGTGATCCAACCGAAGGTTTGCAGCATGCTCCAGATGCCGTGGTCGAGATGGAGGCAAAGCGCTGCCATGGCCACGATGTAGAAGACCGCGATGGGCCAGACGGCGAAGGCCGCCATTACGTTCTGATAAGCGGCGAGATGCCTGAACTGACCTGCGTGGAAGCCGACTACTCCAGCGGTCAGATGAAGAAGGTGGAAAACAATGAACACAACCAGCAACGCTCCACCCCAGCGCATCATTCGGGATGCGAACGTCGTTTCGAGGTTGCGTTTGAGCCTGTATTCAATTGGCCGGGCAGCCCAGCTCATGCGGCTCAGTTGCACCGCCGCAGTGATATGAAGAGTTACGCAGACCAGCAGGACGATCCGGACCATCCAAAGCAGTTCCCCGTAGCCGAGGGCCGGCCAGCCCACTTCGCGGAGAAATCTTGAGTAAGCATTGATCTCGGTTGGGCCGTGAAAGATCTTGAGATTGCCGATCATGTGGGCGATCACGAAACCGATAAGCACGATTCCAGTCGCCGCCATCACGACTTTCTTGCCGATCATTGTGTGCCAGAAGGCGATCACGCGATGGGGGGCAGCAACGCTTCGTGCCTTCACACTCCCAATAGAGTGGACCGTATTCAGGGTGGTGTTGTTTGGCATTCGTACCTCGTGTTGTCCAACTCGAATGAAAGAACTGCAACCGGACTGCTTCGCCGCCGACGGCGCTACCCGGTCAAAAGCAGGCCACTCCGTGGCAACCCGCACACCTGGTATCGCAATTCCTATTCCATGAACCGGCGGCGACTCGGCCTCGACCTGATTAGGAGCCAACGTGTTGAAAACGATTATGAGTGGGGACACTCGATCTGAATTGTTGGAAGACGGCCGGCGTGATTCCCGGGTCAACTTCTTGGCACTTGAGTGTTAATTGACAGGCGAACTTACGGCGCTCGAATCTATCGAGTTAAGGTGGTTGTCTTACGAACCGTCCGCGCGGCGTCCAAAGGTCTGATTCAGCCGTCCGAAGGTATGATTGCTTTACCTGATGCGGTCACTCTACCTTTGCAGCATGCCTCAGGATCAAAAGGCGAACCTGGTAGTCATTGTTGATGACGACGAGTCGATACAGGAAGCGCTTCAGGATTTGTTGGATTCGGCCGGGATGACGGCAAAGGCTTTTGGGTCGGCGGAAGATTTCCTGGATTCCGGTCTCAATCGCGAGACGGGTTGCCTGATAGCGGACATCCGCATGCCGCGGATGTCCGGCCTCGAACTACAGGCGCGGCTCAAGGCCGACCGATGCAATGTTCCGATCATTTTTATTACTGCACATGGAGATGCAAGAACTCGCCTTCAGGTGATGAGAGATGGCGCGGTTGAACTGTTTTCCAAGCCTTTCGATCATGAGGTCTTACTCGGCACGGTTCGAGCCACACTCGAAATGTAAATAAACATGGCTGGGCAGTCGCGGGCACGGAAGAACGGGGGCTTTATGCAAGAGTCAGCATCGAGATCGTACTCCGGGCGCGATCAATCCGAACGCGCATTCGAGCAGATCATAGGCAACAGTCCCGCCCTTGAATCTGTGCTCGATCAGGTCGCGCAGGTTGCTACCACGGAGGCCACGGTTCTTGTCGAGGGCGAGACCGGTACAGGCAAAGAGTTGTTTGCCCACGCCATTCACAATGCAAGTCCACGCTGTGGGCGGCCTTTCATTAAGCTCAACTGTGCAGCCATTCCTCTCGATCTTCTCGAAAGCGAGTTATTCGGGCATGAGAGAGGCGCATTTACAGGAGCCATCGCGCAGAAGATTGGAAGATTTGAGCTGGCCGACAAGGGCACGTTGTTCCTGGACGAAGTAGGGGACATGCCTCCGGCGTTACAGCCTAAGCTGCTTCGTGTTCTGCAGGAGCAGGAGTTCGAGCGGCTGGGAAGCGGCCGGACACATAAAGTGGACGTCAGATTGGTAGCGGCAACGAACCGAAATCTCGCCAGGATGGTGAATCAGGGTACTTTTCGGATGGATCTTTACTACCGCCTCAACGTTTTCCCCATAACTTTGCCGGCTCTTCGCGACCGCCGCGAAGATATTCCCGCTCTGGTGCGGCACTTTGTGGAGGTCTTCAGCCGGCGGATGGGAAAGCAGATCCAGCGTATTCCCGCTGAAACTATGGTTGCGTTCCAGTGTCATTCCTGGCCCGGGAACATTCGTGAGCTTCAGAATCTGGTAGAACGGGCGATGATCGTTGCCCAGGATGGTGTCCTGCCGAATCCATTGCCTCACGAGCGGATGAACTCTTTTGCGACTTGTCCCGCAAACACTTCGCGAGAATCGGAACGCGGCCGGATCCTGGAGACGCTGGAGCAGGTCGGATGGGTGATAGCCGGGCCGAATGGCGCAGCAGCGAGGCTGGGCTACAAGCGAACAACTCTGATGGCCAAGATGAAAAGGTTCGGAATCTCGCGCTCCAGCCCTCCGGAGACAGTGCGTGTCCTGGAACCTGACCCGATGCGGCGAGGCGCTGCTCAGCTTTGAAGTCGCTTGCGCCGCAATTACTTACTGCGACCTAAAAACCTCTAAGCCAAATTTCGACAGATCCCGGCAAAAAGTGGAGCCCTCCGGCGAGATCACCCCTGAATGGCAGTTCCAGTTTGAGTTCCGGTGGCCGCTACGTGCACGCTATCGGCTTCGACCGGCAAAGTGAAATGGAATGCTGCGCCGCGTCCCTCGTTCGCCGTCGCCCATATGCGGCCGCCATGCGATTCTACGATGGACTTGCTTATGGCCAGTCCCATGCCGCTGCCCTGCGGCTTCGTCGTGAAGAAGGCGTCGAAAATATTGTCGGCTTTTTCTGGAGGCAGTCCCTCTCCGGTGTCGCTTACAGAAACTATGACCCGGCGTTGCTCGCCCACCTGCGACGTGACTGTCAATACTCCGCCCGTCTCCCTCATCGCCTCAATGCCGTTGAGCATCAGGTTCATCAGCACCTGCTGCAACTGGACACGATCGGCCATGACCACTGGAAGCCCGGCAGCAAGATCGGTGCGAATCGAAACTGTATTTTTGGTCGCCTCACCGCGCAACAGCATCACCATCTCGCCGATTACCTCGTTTATCGCGACGAGTTCCCGCTTTGGAGGAGCCTTCTTATACAGCAAGCGCAGCTTATCGATGATGCTTGCCGCGCGGTTTCCGTCGGCCTTGATTCTCGTTGCTGCAGCGCGCGCCCTGTCGACATTCGGCGGACTGTGCTCCAGCCAACGCAGGCAAGAATCTGCGCTGGTAATGGCGCCCGCAATCGGCTGCTTGATTTCGTGCGCCAGGGAAGCAGCAAGTTCCCCGAGCGTCGTCACGCGGGTTACGTGAGCCAGATCGGCCTGAAGCTGCTCGGCCCGCTTGCGGTCCTCAATATCGGTGGCCGCTCCACACCACTTGACGATTTTGTTTCGCTGATTGCGCACGGGCACAGCTCGTGCCAGAAACCAACGATATTGGCCATCCACCCCGCGCAGCCGCGTTTCGTATTCCAGCGACTCCCCGCTGGCCAGCGACGCACGCCATCTTTCGAGAACCCGCTTGAGATCGTCAGGATGGATTGCCGCCTGCCAACCTGCGCCCACCGCCTGTTCGGCCGTCAGTCCGGTGTATTCCAGCCACCGTTTGTTCTCGAAGCTTCGATAACCATCGGTCCGGGCAATAAACGCGATTGCAGGCATAGAATCCACTGCTTCGCGAAATTGTCTTTCTTCGCGCCGCAGTTGTTGGAGGCGCAGACGATGCAGTCCCCACAGCAAAGCCAACAAAGCGGCAACGCAGAGGGCGACGAACCAGTTCGTCTGGTACCACGCCGGAGGAATCGTGAAGTCCAGCGTTGCGCCCTCCTTGTTCCAAACCCCGCTGTTGTTCGCGGCGATCACCCGGAAGCGGTAATGACGCGGTGGCAGGTTGGTATAGTGCGCGTGGCGTTTGTTATTCGGTTCTCTCCAATCCTTGTCCTGGCCTTCGAGCTTTACACGGAAGCTCACCTTCTCCGGTTCAATAAAGCTGAGTGCTGTGTAATCGATCACGAGATCACGAACCAGCGGAGGCAGCTGCAAGCCGTCCTTCGCGCCGTAGGAGATGTCATTCGCTGTAACCTGCTCGATGTACACCGGGGGCGGGATCGGATTGAAAGCAAGATGGTGGGGATCGACGACCTGGACGCCTTCGCCCGTTACGAACCATAGCTTGCCATCTGCCGTCTTCGCAACGGGAGGGCCGTAGCCGCTGGCCGGAGTCGAGCGTAGCCTGACACCGTCTGCGGCATCCCAAACGGCGGTTTCAATTCTGCGACTGGGGTCGGCGATCCACTTGTCGAGTTCAGTCCGGGTGATGCGCACCAGCCCACACGCCGTGTACAGCCACA
>JAFAMZ010000037.1 GCA_019232935.1 Silvibacterium sp. | reverse complement strand
GTGCATGCCTTTACTTCGACCGCATCGATCAGGACCGAACCCTGAGTGAATCCGGAGATTCGGGTTACCGTATCGGCCGGATCGTCAGAACCGAGCACATTCACCAGCCAGGTCTTCTCGCGCTCCTCCCCGCAGATCTCGTTGAATGCGTCGATGAACTCCCCCAGCCGCCCGGCAGGAACCACCAACCCCCCAAGCGCCCAGCTGTCTTCCCCCGAAATGTACTCGGAATAGTTACGTACAACTGCCTTCATACCGAGAGAAGCGGGCGGAAACAACCCGGCGTAGTCGATCATCCCCGACATCAGCGCGCGAATGGCACTCATCGGCCCGGACCCTGGAAGTGTTTCTTCAGTCCCTGCCAGCATTCGTAATATTCGTGCTGAAGAATCTTCGTCTCGAGCGCAAATTGTGTCGGGCGCACGACGAACTGCGTCTCGAACATGAAGGCCAGAGTGTTCGCCAGGTATTGCGGCTTCAATTCCGCCGTGCTGGCCCGCTCGTAAGTCTCCGCGTCAGGTCCATGGCCGGACATGCAATTGTGGAGGCTCGCCCCGCCGGGCACAAACCCTTCGGCCTTCGCATCGTATTGGCCGAACACCAGCCCCATGAATTCGTTCATCATATTGCGGTGAAACCACGGCGGACGGAACGTGTGCTCGGCAACGATCCATCTCGGTGGGAAGATGACGAAATCGCAGTTTGCCGTGCCGGGGCTCGTCGCCGGCGCCGTCAGCACCGTATAGATCGACGGATCGGGATGATCGAAGCTCACGCTATTGATGCAGTTGAAGTTTTTCAGGTCGTACTTATACGGCGCATAGTTCCCGTGCCAACCGACCACATCAAGTGGCGAATGATCGATCTCCGCCACCCAGAGCCGCCCGAGAAATTTGCTGACAATGTGGAACGCCCCCTCGCGGTCCTCAAACGCCACAACAGGAGTGAGAAAGTCCCGTGAGTTTGCCAGCCCATTCGCCCCGATCGGGCCAAGGTCCGGCAACCGAAAGGTCATCCCGTAGTTTTCGCAGATGTACCCCCGCGCCGCATTCCCGTTGAGAACCACCCTGAACTTCACGCCACGCGGGATTACGCATATCTCGCCCGGAGCGACGCCGATAATCCCAAGTTCCGTATGAAACCTCAGGCTGCCTTCCTGTGGAACAATCAGCATCTCGCCGTCGGCGTTGTAGAAGAACCGGTCCTCCATCGAGGCGTTCGCCGCATAAATATGAATTGCCACGCCGGACTGGAACGCCGGATCGCCGTTGCCACCCATGGTGATAATGCCGTCGACGAAGTCCGTTTTTGCATCCGGTATCTGTACCGGATTCCAGCGCAGCTGGTTCGGGGGCGTCGCAACTTCATTGAAGGGACCGCTGCGGATGAGCTTCCCGGTTTCAGCGCCGGCCGGCTCGTACGGCTTATGCGTCACAGAAGGGCGAATGCGGTAAGTCCATGTCCGTCGATTCACGGCGCGAGGAGCCGTAAACGGAGTTCCGCTGAACTGCTCGGTATACAGGCCGAGAGGCGCTTTCTGTGGCGCGTTCTGTCCATAAGGCAGCGCGCCCTTCACAGCCTCTGTCGCAAATTCATTCCCGAATCCCGATTGATAATGCAGATCTTCACCAGGCATCGATATTCTTCACTCCTCAACGCGCAGAACTACCTACGTTATCTGTGAAGATTGGCGTTTGGCAAACGGGTCAGCCGGCCTTGGGAATGCGAAATAATCCTGGCAAGACCTCACCCGCCTTGCCGAGAACCACATCGTTGAAGATGGCCGCATTCAGCGGCCGTTCGGGCCCGATGTAGACCGTTCGCGCGCCGCTCCGCCGGGCCTGGTCCACAAAGCCGGCCGCCGGGTACACCGTGCCTGAAGAGCCGATGACCGCCAGCATCGTGCACCGGTCCAGTTCCGAGTAGATGCGGTCCATTTCGAACGGAATTTCCCCGAACCAGACAATATGAGGGCGGATACGCCCGCCGCATTCGCAGCGCGGAATTTCCGCAGCCGACTCGTACAGCTTGTCATCGAAGAAATCCGGCAGCCCGCAATCGGCTTCGCAGCGCGAGCGGAAAAGCTCCCCGTGCATGTGGAGCAGCCGCTTCGACCCGGCGCGTTCGTGCAACGGATCGACATTCTGCGTGCAGAGGAAGAAGCGTTCCCCCAGTTCTCGCTCCAGCTCCGCCAGAGCGTAGTGCGCCGAATTCGGCTGGCATTTCAGCGCGTCGCGCCGGCGCATCGAGTAGAACCGCCAGACCTTTTCCGCGTCCTCGGTCCAGGCTCCCGGAGTCGCAACCTCCTCCACGCGATAGCCGTTCCACAGGCCGCCGTTATCGCGAAACGTCGGCAGGCCGCTTTCCGCGCTTACGCCCGCGCCGGTCAGCAAGAACAGCCGGTCCCGACGACCGATTTCGATACCAGTAACCATCTCCTACCTGTATCGAAACAACATCATAAAGCCAAAATCCATGTGGCTCTGCTGGTGGCAATGGAAAAGCGTTGCTCCAGGGTTAGACGCGGTGAAATCGATCTCCGCTGTGCTGTTCGCCTTCACCATTACCACATCCTTACGTAATCCGGACATCGGCCTGCCCTCCAGGCTCGTCACTTCGAAAGTGTGCCGGTGCAGGTGTATCGGATGATCGTCTGCGCTCTTGTTCTGCATCAGCAGCCGGTAGCGCTTGCCTTCCTCCACCGTGATCGTATCCGTCCTGGGATACGACTTCCCGTTGATCATCCAATAATCGAACTCCCCATGCCCGCGGAACTTCGACGTGAATGTCAGCGGAATCTTCACGTCGGGCTCCATCGCAGTTCCCTCCGGCTTTGCAAATGGCCGGTAATCCCACAGCGTCTCCGGAGGCGCAACCCACTTCGGCTCTCCCTGTTGCCCGGCGTACTCGACCACGATACCCATGCCCGCCTTGCGAATGTCGTCGCGCGTTTCGCCCATCACCCAGACGCCGGGCTGATTCATCTCGACAAGAAACTCGAGACGCTCCGCCGCGGCCAGCCGCACCGCCTTCATCGTACCTTGGGCTGGAACCGGATTGCCGTCCATGGCCGTAATCTTCAAATCGTGCCCGGAAAGCGCGATCCAGTGCGTTACCGTCGCGCTCGCGTTCAGCACGCGAAACAGCACGCGCTGGCCCTCCCGCACACGAATGGGATCGGCATGGCCAAGCATACGGTCGTTGATGGTGGCGTAATCGTAAGACACGTCCATCGACGAGTCGCTCGCCGCTCCCATGTAGCCATTCCAGTCATGCAGCGTGAGGAAGACCTCCTGGTCGTACGCGCCCGACTCGCTCTTCGGCTCGATGTAGAAGCATCCGAACTGGCCGGAATAGGTGGCGCGCTTGAAATCGTGTCCGGCGAGAGTATGAGTGTGATACCAGCGGAAACCCGCCGGCCGCGGTGTAAAGCTATAACGCAACTGCCCTGCCGGAGCGATCATCGGCGAGCCTTCTTCCATCGACCCGTCCTGGTCGGAAGGAATCCACTGTCCATGCCAGTGAACGATCTCGGGCACATCGCTGAGATTGCTCACCTCAATCACAATGGGCTTGCCTTCCGGCCAGCGAATCAGCGGCCCCGGTACCCGGCCGTTATACGCGACGGTCCGGATCGTCTTTCCCGGAGCGATCTCCAGCTTCAGCGGCGCGATCTCAAGCCGGTAATCGGCCGGCCCTGCCTGCGCCCACCCTTTTGAAGCAAGATACGATCCCAACGTGGCGATGCCGGCACGCCCTATGAACTGCCGCCGGTCAGCATTCAATTGGGGCTCTCCGAGCTGCCGGGTCGACGGTGCGTCCAGTCGAATCGCCGGCCGACGATCGCCTTCACGATCAGGTGGTCGCTGGCTGCGGTCACTCCCACGCCAACCCCGAAATTAATCTCCCACTGCGGCGACACATTCAGATCGATCGATGGAAAGAACTGCTGTTGCTGGTTGCGGAACGAGAAAAAATCGCGGAGGCTTCCGTAATCGGAATAGTATTCCAAACCGCCGCTGACATACCGGTTGAAGTCATAACTGAACTTCGCATCCGGCGCAAAACCCACGCCCTGTGAAACGCTCGGCCCATGAAACGACCTCTCGAACGCAGGATTCACCGCGAAGTACCACCTTCCCATCTGCTTGTCGATAATGGGCCGGATCTCCCAGGTCCAGGTGTCTTTCTGAAACGACGGCCGCACATAGCCGAATTCAGTCGACAGGCTCACGCCCACCGGCCAGTGCCAGCTATCGGGCACGCGCACCCGCGGCCGAATATGGTCGCCCACCCACTGCCAGCCTTGCCCGTTGCCATTGATGCTGGTAAAGACGTAGAAACCCACTTCCGACCAGTTCGTCAGTCCTTGCGTGAGTTCAAGGGTCTCATGCTGGGCATGGTCCGTTGGATACACTCCGCCGTAGCTGTAATCCGATCCCGGCAGGGCCTTGCTTCCGTCTGCGGTAAAGTTGCTGTGCAACTCCACCATCGTATTCCGCGGCGCCACGGTGTCGGACCCGTACACCTGAATCTCGTAATTATTCTGCGCTCTGGAGAGCTTGCCCCCGGCAACGAGGAACATCAAAAAAAGCGCCGTCCCCGGTATACGACAAAGCCTCACCATCAATCCAGCCGGACTCAACCATCTCCTTCGGCGCCAATCCCGCCTTCAGCTAAATTCTTTTACAAAAGATGAATTCAGCCTGCATCAAGACAGAAAAACTTGCAGAGATTACGACAACTTCATCTTTATTCCCGGAACGGCCACTCCCTTCGTCCTCGCGCCCGCCACAGATATAGCCCGGTTCCCGTCGCCGCCACTACCGCTGCATAGACCGCCTCTCGCCATGCATCAGGCCGCGAAAGCAGAATGAACAGGAAGCCTGCCGTCGCTGCAATTGGCGGCAATGGATAGAGCCACATTCGGAACGGTCTCTGCATCTGCGGACGGTTCACCCGCAGCAGAATCACGCCGATCTGCTGGAGCACATACTGCAACAGAATCCGAATGGCCACCAGTGCCGCGATCACGCGCGCCAGGCTGAAAAAACAGAACAGCGTCGCGACCACCCCCAGCGCCAGCAGCGAGACATTGGGAAAGTGGTGTTTTCTATGCAGCCTGGCAAATGCCCGGAAGTAGTTGCCGTCCGTCGCGGCTGCATACGGAGCGCGCGAGTAGGCCAGCAGCAGCGAAAACACCGAAGCGAACGCCGTCCACATCACCAGCAGCGTCAACACTCGCGCCATAGTCCCGCCGAAGGTCCGTTCCATCAGCACAGCGATGATGGCGAGCTTCGCTGTGCTCGCGTGAATCATCTCACCGGTCGGAATCACACCCGAGACGCTGACATTCATCGCGAGATATAGCGCCGCCACAATCGCAATGGACCACAACACAGCCCGCGGAATCGTCCGTCCCGGCTGCTTCACCTCGGCCCCGAGGAAGCACACCGTGTAGTAGCCCCAATAATCGTAGGTGGCAAGCAGCGTCGCGCTACCCAGGCCATGGAAGAACCCGGCATTCAGCGCGAATGCTCGCGGCGCAGCCGCCAGCAGCTCGGGATGAAAATGCGTCGACCCCGCGGCGATCACCGCGCCAATGGTGAACAACACCCCGGCCGTCATCACCCAGGCCATCCGCGCGATGGTTCCTACGTTGCGATAAAGGAGCACAACAGCAGCGACGCATGTCCCCGCAGCGACCACGTTTACCAGCGTCAGATGGCCCCCGAGGACTGGCGCATTCAACACCGGAAATAGATAAGCCGCATACTGTCCGAGCCCGATGCATCCCGACGCGATCGAGAGCGGCGCGGTGAATTGAAGCTGCCAGATGTAGAGGAAAGAAATCCATCGGCCCGCGCCTTCACGGCCATAGATTTCGCGCAGAAAGACGTACGACCCGCCCGCCTCCGGCATGGCTGCACCCAGCTCCGCCCATACCAGGCCATCGCACATCGCGATCAGCGCGCCCAGCACCCATCCCAGAATCGCCCCCCAGACGCCCAAAGCCCCGCCCATCGCCGCCACTACCAGCGGCAACGTAATAAACGGCCCCACGCCGATCATGTTCATCATGTTCAGCGAGACGGCGCTGTCGAGACCTACCCTGCGTTCGAGAGACGGGGTTGGCTGGTTCGAACCGGTCGGCGAATCGATCAACGAATCATTCAACGGGGTCGGCGCATCCAATCGGCGGAATCAAAAAGTCAAGACTATCCCAGAACATCCTCAGGAGAAGAACAGCTTGAATACGTCGGGCAACACCATCCTCATCACCGGCGGCGGCTCCGGCATCGGACGGGGGCTCGCCGAAGCTCTCCACGCGCTCGGTAACCAGGTCATCATCGCCGGACGCCGCAAAAGCGTCCTCGACGAAACCACCACCGCCAATCCGGGCATAAAATCCGCCGCGCTGAATATCGAGGATCCCGACGCAATCAAAGCCTTCGCCGCGCAGATCGGGAAGAACTACCCCTCGCTGAACGTGGTCGTCCACAATGCCGGCATCATGCGGCCCGAAGACCTCAAATCGCCAAACCCGGCCGACGCCGAGGCAATCATCACCACCAACCTGCTCGGCCCGATCCGCCTGAACGCCGCGCTGCTGCCACTGCTTCTCAAACAGACGCACGCGACCATCATGACTGTCTCATCCGGGCTGGCATACGTTCCGCTCGCCCTCACGCCCACCTACTCCGCCACGAAGGCTGCCCTCCACTCCTGGACGCAGTCCCTGCGTCACCAACTCAAAGACACAAACGTCGAAGTTCTCGAAATCATCCCACCCTACGTCCAGACCGAACTGGGAGGCGAACGCCAGGTCTCCGATCCCCGCGCCATGCCGCTCAAGGACTTCATTGCCGAGACCATCGACATTCTCAAGATACAGCCCACACCGCCCGAGATCTGCGTCAAGAATGTCTTGTTTCTCAGCCGTGCCGCAGAAAACGGCAAGTACGATGAGGCCTTCAACGCGGTGAATTCCATGTTCTGACGGTCCGCGAAGGCGTGCTAACAAATCCCGGATTGTAAACTGGCTCTACATGCATGACGCCGCTCTGACACGCCTGCGCCCTGCCGGATTACTCGCCCTTATCTGCCTCATCGCCGCGCCGCTCTTCGCTCAGGTCACGCCCTGGCAGACCGCCATCACCGCCTCGCCCGACGCGCAAATGCTGCCTCAGGACCGCGGCGCCGACGGCCTCGCGCAGACCCTCAAAAAGCTTCACACCTGGGCCAGCCTCATGATGATCGTCGCTCATCCCGACGACGAAGACGGCGGCATGCTCACCCTGGAATCGCGCGGCTACGGAGCCCGCACCGCCATCCTGACCCTCACCCGCGGCGAGGGCGGACAGAACGCCATGTCCAGCGAGACCTATGACGCCCTCGGCCTCATCCGCACCAACGAGCTGCTGCTCGCCGACCAGTACTCCGGTACCGAGCAGTTCTTCTCCCGTGTTGCCGACTATGGATTCTCAAAGACCATCGACGAAGCTCATGAGAAATGGGGCCGCGACCGTGTCCTCTATGACGTGGTCCGCGCCGTCCGCCTCTACCGCCCGCTCGTCATCACCTCCGTCTTCACCGGAAACATCACCGATGGCCACGGCCATCACCAGGTCTCCGGAGAAGCCGCCCAGCTCGCCTTCAACATGGCCGGTGATCCCACCATCTTCCCCGATCAGATCGCTCAGGGACTGCGTCCGTGGTCGCCACTGAAGGTCTACGCGCGTAACCCCTTCTTCCCGGCAACCAGCAAGGGCATCTTCGATTACGCCACCAACAAATGGTCGCCGGTGCGCTTCTACGACTACGTGGCCGGCCAATGGAACACCACCGTGCCCGCCACTGATATCGACATCCACGAAGGGGACTTCGACCCCATCCTCGGCCAGTCCTACATTCAGATGGCCCGCGAGGGCTGGAGCCAGCAGAAATCGCAGAACGGAGGCGGCAACATCCCTCTGCGCGGCCCCTTTAATGTCGGATATCACCGATACGGCTCCCGCGTCCCCGGCAACGGCCCCGAGAACAGCTATTTCGACGGCATTGATACGTCGCTACCCGGCATCGCCACTCTCGCCCATGGCGATACAGCGTTTCTCACCACCGCCCTCAAGGACATCGACCAGCGCGTTATGACTGCGACCTTCGGCTACCTGCCGTCGAACCCGGAGAAGATCGCTCCGGAACTGGTTACCGGCTACAAGAAAACCAGGGGTCTCATCGACGCCGTCAACGCCAGTGCACTCTCCGCCGAAGATAAGGCCAACGTCGTTTACGAACTTCAGATCAAACTTACCCAGTTCAACACGGCACTCGCCGAAGCGCTCGGACTTCGGGTCAATGCGGTTGTGATCCCGCGCACGGCCGACAAGCCCGCCGCGCTGGGCCTCTTCGCCGACGATACCCAGACTACCGTCACGCCCGGCTCCGAAATCGACGTCCGGCTCCACGTCGCAAGCGCCCAACCCTGGACGGCGGGAGGCGCACTGCGCCTTACACGCACCTGGCTCGAATCGTCTGGCGCCCGCCAGTGGAAGGCCGAGCGCCTCGGCACCCCCGGCATGGATACGCCGTCGAGCAATGCTGGAGACGCCATTTACCGGGTCACCGTTCCCCATGATGCGCCCTATACCCGGCCCTATTTCACGCGCCCCGATCCGGAGCAGCCTTATTACGACATCTCCGACTCCAGTCTGCTCAATCAGCCGCTTGCGCCTTATCCCCTCGCAGGATGGGCGGAGTTCAACTACGATGGCGTCCCCATCCGCCTCGGTCAGGTCGTTCAGACCGTTCATCGCGAGCACGGATTCGGCAGCCTCTACCAGCCATTGGCCGTCGTTCCGGAGATTTCGGTCAACCTGGCCTTACACGCGGGTATCGTCCCGCTCGGCTCGGCCTCATTTCCCCTGACCGTCTCGATCCGAAACAGCCAGCAATCGGCCGCAGACGGAACCCTTCGGCTCGACCTCCCTGCCGGGTGGACATCCGACCCACCGGCACGGAGCTTCCATCTCCGCCCGAACGACAGTGCCACGGCGAGCTTTACCATCCGCCCGGCATCGCTCGCGTCCGAGAGCTACACCATCAAGGCGTCGGCCCAGAGTGGCAATCAGCTCTTCAGTGAAGGCTTCCAGAGCGTCGGATACCCCGGGCTGCGCCCCTATTATCTCTACAGCCCAGCCACTTACCGGGCCCGCGGAGTGGACGTGAAGATCGCCCCCGACCTCAACGTCGGCTACGTCATGGGCACAGGCGACGATGTTCCGCTGGCCCTCGAACAGATGGGTATTCACCCCCATCTGCTCACCTCCTCCGAACTGGCCTCAGATGACCTGAGCAGTTACAACACCATCCTGATCGGCATCCGTGCTTATTCCAACCGGCCCGATCTGATCGCGCACAACCGCCGCCTGCTCGATTACGTAAACGACGGCGGTAATCTGGTCGTTCAATATCAGAGCGGCGATTTTGACAATTACGGACCCTACCCTTACACCCTCATCCGCTCAGGCCGCATTCCCGAACGGGTTGTAGACGAGAACGCTCCCATCACCCTTGCCGCGAACCCGCTCTTCGATTGGCCCAACCACATCACTGCAGCCGATTTCGACGGATGGGTTGAGGAGCGCGGCCACTCCTTCCTTGAATGGTGGGACAGCCGCTATACCGCCCCAACCGAAACCCACGATCCCGGGCAAGACCCGCAGCATGGTGGTCTGCTCATCGCGCACTACGGCAAGGGGACTTACACCTACGTCGCCTTTGCCCTCTACCGGCAGTTTCCCGAAGCCGTCCCCGGAGCCTACCGCATTCTGGCCAACCTGGTCAGCCTGGGAAAAAATCCGCTCGAAGGTCCCGCAAAGTAAAAACCGGAGTAAGAGTCCACCTGGCGCCACAGCCCGCTGCCCAGCCATCCTGCGGCTCGTCTAGGTTATTGATTACTCAGCAATTGCGCACGATTTTGCACAGCCGTCGAGCGATAGTTTACCCGCTTATTCATCAGAAATTCGCAGAACATTCACATTTGCCTGCGACCATCATTGTTGGGGCGATGTGTTTGATTTCAATAAGACTGCTCGCCAATTCCCGAGTGATCGTTGGAGGCAGCAGTCGGATTCGGACATCGCGATCCGACCTGGTTCCTTTTTCCGGCAACCCAGGTTAACCAAAACAACCCCAACATGAGAGGCCTAATGACTATAAATTTCAGAGCGCTGGCGAGCCTCGTACTCGCAACTGCGGTCGTTGCTGGCAACGCCCAGACCTCGGCGGGCGATGGCGCAGCGAAAAAACGGACTACGACCCGCAGGGCCGCTAAGCCGTCTGTGCAGTCCCAGATCGAAGAGCTTCGCAACCAGATGACTTCGCAGAGCAGCCAGATCAATGCACTCAAGCAGCAGCTCTCCGAACGTGATGCTCAGCTTCAGCAGGCGCAGCAGGCGGCTCAGGCGGCCCAGGCGGCTGCCCAGCAGGCACAACAGGCGGCCCAGGCGAACCAGGCAGCCATCAGCGAGAACCAGCAGTCTGTCACCAGCCTGCAAGGCGCGGTTACTGACCTCAAAGCAAACAATCAGTCATTGGTTACCACTATCCAGGACAATCAGGCCCAGGTGAAGAAGGCCATTGAGAACCCCGACGTCATTCACTTCAAGAACGTTACGCTCTCGCCGACCGGCAGCTTCATCGAATTCGCAACCGTGAATCGCACCCATGCGTTGGGGTCCGACATCAACACTCCGTTCACTCAGGACCCCTTCGCCGCTGCGGATGCGTCCCACATCTCAGAGTTCTACGCCAGCGGCCGCCAATCCCGTGTCGCCCTTCTCGCACAGGGCAAAGTTAGCGAGGCAACCCTGCGCGGCTACTACGAGGCAGACTGGCTCGGGACAGGCGTCACCTCCAACAACAATCAATCCAACAGCTACGTTATGCGCCAACGCCAGATTTGGGCGCAGGCGCAGCTGAACAGCGGTTGGGTGTTCACTGGCGGCCAGATGTGGAGCCTTGCCACCGCTTACCAGAAGGGCCTGCTGAACCGCAGCGAATGGGTACCGCTCACCATAGATGCGGCGTACACCACGGGCTACTCCTGGGAGCGTCAGCCCGGCTTCCGCGTAGTCAGAATCTTCAACCCGCAGTGGTCGCTCGGAGTCTCTGCCGAACAGGCCCAGACCCTGGCGCCCAATTGCGCCTCGGCAGGAACAGGCGCCTCCTGCCCGGTCAACTACCTGCTCGGTCAGGCTGGAGCCAATGGCGGACTCTATAACGGCGCGGGACAGCCCGGCGCAACATCCTCCGCCCCAGTGACCACTTACGCCTACAACTACGCTCCCGATCTCATCGCCAAAGTGGCCCTCGATAAGCCGTATGGTCACTTTGAACTGTACGGAGTCGCGCGCTTCTTCCGCGATCGCGTCTATCCGGAAATGACCCTGGTCACTACAACCAATCCCACCACCGGGGTGAAAACTGTGACCGTCGGCGGCAGCTCAGCCGGAGCCTATAACGACAGCACCGTTGGTGGCGGTGTGGGAGGTAGCGCCCACCTGCTCACCTACCAAAAGAAGATCAACCTCGGGCTCGAGGGCATCTACGGCGACGGCATCAGCCGCTACGGCGATACTCAGTTGCCGGATGTGACTCTCAGGCCAGGCGGCCAGCTCGCCCCACTTCACGGCTTCAGTGCTCTGGGATCGGTAGAAGCGAACGTCACGCCAAGGCTGCAGATGTACGTCTACTATGGCGGCGACTACGTTGGCCGCAGGTACTTCCATTCGGGAAGCGGCTACGAAGGGTATGGCCTCTACAACGCCGCCACCTCTGGTTGCGGCACCGAGCCTCTGCCCGGAACCACCTCAACCACCATTCCAACAGGCGCGGCAAACGGCTTCTCACCCTCTTCACCCGGCAGCTGCGCAGTCAGCAACAAGGATGTGCAGGAAGTCACCGCCGGCTGGTGGTATGACTTCTATCGCGGCGAGTATGGACGTCTCCGCCAGGGTTTCCAGTACAGCTGGGTAGAGCGCAACACCTGGTCCGGTGTAAACGGGCTGTCTCCGAAGGCCATCGACAATATGTTCTTCACTTCGTTCCGCTACTACCTGCCTTAGCAAGTAAAAACTCACACAAAGGGGCAGCCGTCACGGATGCCCTTTTCCTTGTCTCCAGTCTTATTCCCTCTCTCCTGCTCGCCCGAACGCGGCAAGGAAAGCATCTACCGCATACTCTTCGAGATTGTCAGGGCATTTCCTGCCCAGCTTTCTGGTCAGAAAGAATTTACCGTAGATCATCGGGCCGAGCAGAAGCGCAATTCCAACCTCGGTATCGATTCCGCGTTTCAGCACACCCCGCTTCTCGCCGCGCCGGATCAGATTCGCGATTGCGAGACGGCCCGGTTCGACCGCCTGATTGCGCCACGCCAATCCAAATTCCTGATTCCGCGATGCATACGCAATCAGGTGCGGCATTATCTTCTCCCTGAGGGCTTTGCGCTCCGGGGCAGGCTCGCATCGCAGCTGCGCAATCAGGTCGGCTCGGAAGTTGCCCGAATCATAGGTCGGCAGTTCCTCGTCGAGGCCGAAAAGATGTGCAAGTACCTCGAGAGCCAGCGTGTCCTTGTCCGGCCAGTGCTTATAGATTGTCGCCTTACTCACGCCCGACGATTCGGCGATGGCGTCCATGCTGGCCGCATCGATGCCGCGTTCAGCGAACAACTCGATGGCGGCCTCTAATACCTTTTCGTGCGCCTGCGCACTCCTCGGCCTCATCATCCCGCCTGTCTTTTATCTGTTAAACCTGATTCGTCACTCATACAGTCACATAAAGGTGCCCACTCAAGCCGTCTGTTGGCTTGAGTGGGAATGGCCAACCCTGAGCCCTGTGCCCCTTATCTAAGCCTCAATCTTCGAAAACAGATACGCGCCCAGGCTCAAAAACACCAGGGCAATCGCGCCCAGTACGCCCGCGTTCAGTGCGGGATGAAAATGCCAATGATTGATCAGAGCTCCCCTGAGCCCATCCACTCCGTAGGTGAGCGGATCGAGCCGGGTGATAAAGGCCAGAACGACACCAAGGTTCGCCAACGGATACAGTGCGCCCGATAGAAAGAAAATCGGCATCACCATGAAGTTCATGACCAGTTGAAAGCCCTGCATATCCTTGATCGCCGACCCGATCGCCGTCCCCAGCGCCGCAAACACAATTGCGATCAGCAGCACGAACACAAACGCAGCCGGAATTGCCAGCCAGCTGTGCGGCCGGAATCCGGCAATCAGGCAGATCAATAGGATCAGCGTCCCTTGCAGCACCGCGACAGTGGCCCCGCCCAGCGTCCGGCCGATCATGATCTGCATGCGCGACACCGGGGCGACCAGCGTCTCCTTCAAAAACCCGAACTGCCTGTCCCACAGCATGGCGATGCCGGAAAAAACGGAGCTGAACAGCACAGTCATTCCGATCACCCCCGGAGCCATGAACTGCAGGTAGCTCCCCAGCCCGGCTTTTTGAAATACCGGCCCCAGCCCGAAGCCGAGCGCCAGCAGATACAGGCACGGCTGCCCGAGCGACACCACAATCTGCACCTTCGATCGCACATACCGCTTCAGTTCCCGCAACCACAGGATGTATATCGCGCCCATCAACGCCTCCACATTCTGGCTACCTGCCGCATTTGATCCGCGGAACTCGCGCTTTCATCGCGCAGCGACGACCCCGTCAGGGCGAGGAACGCGCCTTCCAGCGACTCGCTCTCCGTCTCTTCCTTCAGCTCCGCCGAAGTCCCCTGCGCGACAATCTTGCCGTGGTCCATGATCGCGATCCTGTGCGCGACCTTGTCGGCCTCCTCCATGTAGTGCGTCGTCAGGAACACCGTCGTGTTCTCCGTCTCATTCAGGTGCTTCACATGCTTCCACAGCAGGTTCCGGCTCTGCGGATCGAGCCCCAGCGTCGGCTCATCCAGAAACAGAATCTTCGGCG
>JAFAMZ010000344.1 GCA_019232935.1 Silvibacterium sp. | reverse complement strand
GCTCGCCGAAAACCTTACGCCGATCACTTCCGACCGGCGAATCCTCCTGGCGAGCGCCGTCAGAACCATCTGGTAGCTATCGGCACTACAATAGCTTCATGGAACCCCTTGTCATTGCCGGGAAAGCTTTCCAGTCGCGCCTGATCGTCGGAACCGGAAAGTACAAGAGCGGGGCGGAGACCCAAGCTGCGATCGAGGCCTCGGGAGCCGAGATGGTCACGGTCGCTGTCCGGCGGGTAAATCTGGACCGCTCGAAGGAGTCGCTGCTCGACTATATCGATCCGCAACGATACTTTTTGCTGCCGAACACGGCCGGCTGTTACACCGCTGAGGAGGCGATCCGCGCCGCGAGACTGGGCAGGGAGGTAGGGCTGTCGGACTGGGTGAAGATCGAGGTGATCGGCGATCAGGCCACGCTGTACCCTGACGTTCACGCGACCGTTGAAGCCACCCGAATTCTTGTGAAGGAAGGCTTTACAGTTCTGCCTTATACATCTGATGACATAGTAGTTGCGCTTCGCCTGGTTGATGCCGGGGCGGCAGCCGTTATGCCGCTGGCGGCACCGATTGGCAGCGGGCTGGGCATCCAGAACCGCGCCACACTGCAGATTCTGAGAGAGCGTGTTACGGATGTTCCGCTGATCGTCGATGCCGGGGTCGGTACTGCGTCCGACGCGGCCCTCGCCATGGAGATGGGAGCAGACGGCGTTCTGATGAATACCGCAATCGCGGCTGCGGAGAATCCCATTCTTATGGCGGAGGCCATGCAGCACGCTGTGCTCGCCGGACGCCAGGCCTATCTTGGCGGACGCATGCCGCGGCGGCTCTATGCGACAGCCAGCTCTCCCATGGAGGGAATCTCGAAGTAAAACGGGTTTGGTGAATCCTGTCGCCCGGCATGCAGGACCTGATTTAGACTGCTGGCCATGCGGGTATTCGGCATCGATTGCGGAACCGAATGTACCGGCTACGGTATTGTCGAGTGGGATGATACGGCCAGGAACCCGCAGCTAGTATCCCTGGGGGCCGGGGCGATTCGCCCGGGGAAAAAAGATCCCCTGCCGCAGCGGCTTGCCCATGTATACTCCCGGCTGCTCGAGCTGCTGGAGTTGCACCAGCCGGATATCGTTGCCGTTGAAGAAGTCTTTTATTCCGTGAACGCCAAGTCCGCCCTGAAGTTGGGTCATGTTCGCGGCGTCGCTCTGCTGGCGGCCGCGACGGCCGAGCTTCCCTATGCCGAATATGCTCCCCTCAAGATAAAATCCACCGTTACGGGTTACGGACTCGCTCAGAAAGAGCAAGTGCAGTTCATGGTTGCCAGGCTGCTGAACCTGCCCTGCATGCCCGAGCCTGCCGACGCTGCCGATGCCCTCGCGATCGCGATTTGCCACATTCACCACGCGCAAACAGCGGCTTTGCAGGCCGCGCCCTGAATTGATGGGTGATAAGAAATGATGCTCGTTACGGCTTTCGTCTTCGCTCTGCTGCTTCCCGGCGGCGGATCTCCTGCTTCGGCTGCGGACAAGACGCTCGGTTCCCCTGAAATTCGTTTTTCGTTTGAGCACCCGCAACTCGACCCCGCAGCATACACGCTGGTGGTGCGCGAAGACGGCTCGGGTCACTACCGGTCGACCCCCGGCCCGAACTCCGGCCCCGGGGTGGACGGTTACGGTTCTGCCCCCAGCGAACGCGACATTATTATCCGCGACCCGTTACTGGCAAATATTTTCCAGACCGCGCGCTCGCATCGATATTTCGCTATGGATTGCGAGGCCACCGACACCCGGATCGCGTTTACCGGGAAAAAGACGGTCGCCTATGCGGGGTCCGATGGAAATGGCCAGTGCAGTTATAACTGGTCGCATGATAAAGAGCTGAACCAACTTGCCGATAATTTCATGGCTGTTGCCTACACACTGTATGAAGGAAACCGCCTGGCCCTGGAGCACACACATAACCGGCTGAGCCTTGACGCCGAGCTGGCTGCCCTCCAGGATGCAGTCAAGGACCGTCGCGCGATGGAAATCGAGAACATCGCCCCGGTGCTTGAGGCCATCGCTTCGGATCCCGCTGTGATGAACCGAGCCCGGAACCGCGCGCGCGCGCTGCTTAACAGCGAGACGGGCAAACATTAAGCAGTTCGTCTGTGAATCGTCCCCCTTGCTGTGCCGTCCAATATGATGTGGTGAAAAGGCGAAACTTTCCGGCCTTTCTTCACGTTGATAAGGTAGAGCAAGCGGGCCCCCGGTTAGGAGGTGTCCTATGCGGCACCTGGTTGCGAGCGACGGCAAGTACTTGTTCCAATGCAATTCCTGGAAGAAGCGAGTCAGCGGCTTAATCGCGGTACTGGCCTGTGTTATTGCCGGGACCCTCTCTGCGCAGCAGGCTTCCGCTCCGCCTCCTCCGGATTCCGACCAGAGTTCGCAGCCATCCATGCAGGAGCCTCCGGCAGCGAATGACGTCCGGGCGGTCCGGCTGTCGGATGTGGAAGGAAAAGTTCAGGTGTTCAACGGGGCCGATCTTGCCTTCGACCAGGCGTTTCAGAACATGCCGGTAATGGAAGGCATGCGCTTCGTTACGGCCGATGATGGCCGGGTAGAGGTCCAGTTCGAAGACGGATCCGTGGCCCGCGTCACTCCGAACAGCTCCATCACACTTTCGCAGCTCCGTCGGGACGGAGAAGGCACGACCATAACTACCATCGATGCCGACACCGGCCTTACCTACTATGAACTGAATGGGCGTGGAGGCCGATACAGCGTTCGCCTGGGCCCGAATGCCGTGATTCCGGCCGATAGCGCGATTTTCCGCGTGAATCTCGACAAAGATCCGGCCGATCTGGCGGTAACCCATGGGAGTGTGCATGTGACCGACGGCCAGAGCCTGTCCATCGATGTGCATACCAACGAGTCCATCCGGTTCGGTACACAGAACTCGGAACAGTACCAGCTCCTTCAGAGTGTTGCCGCCGATACGTGGGACCAGTGGAATTCCGACCGAGATCAGGCGCTGGCTACTCTTGGCGAGAACGAGACGACGGCACGCGCGAGCACCGGCAATCCTGACGATGCCGCCTGGAATGACCTTGATTATTACGGCGACTGGTACAACGTGCCCGGGTACGGGATGGCGTGGGCTCCGTCAGGCGTCGGCGCCGGCTGGGATCCATTCGGAGTGGGGTACTGGGGGTACTACGGGAGTGTCGGTTACGTGTGGATCTCCGGGTATTCGTGGGGCTGGTGGCCCTACCATTGCGGGGCCTGGAACTGGTTCGACGGTTTTGGGTGGATGTGGTTCCCGGGCAACTGCGGATTCGGTGCCTTCGGCGGGGGTTGGTATCCGTATGCGGCAGTGTGGCGGTGCCCGTCGAATTACAGGCCGCCTCAGAAGCCGGCGAATCTACCCGGGCTCGGGCAGCACCACAAAGTTAAGGTGGAACCGATGGTAGCGGTCAACCGGGGTCAACAGCACGGGGATGTCTTCCGGAGCTTTACGGGGGCGAAGCCCGCTCCCCGGATATTCAATTACGACGGGAGAAGCATTTTGCCAGCCGAATCCACGATACGAGTGCGAAATGCTGGTCCTATCGGCGAAGGTTTTACTGCTGCGATTACACGCACCCATCCTGAGGTGTTCGGTCAGAGCTACGTCCGGCCGGTTAGTCCCGTGCACACCTATCAGCCTGGGATGGGAAGCTCTGCGGGTTACGCGGGTTCGACGTACAGGTCGCCTGCTTCGTCTTACCATCCCGCGACAACGACTCCGCCGCGCACTGTGTACGCGCCGAGTGCCCCGACGCATGTCTCAGCTCCGGCGCCGTCCAGCGGTGGGGGGCATGCTTCGA
>JAFAMZ010000321.1 GCA_019232935.1 Silvibacterium sp. | reverse complement strand
GGCGCGGGCGTTACGCATTTGAAAGAGGGCGATCGCGTGGGCATCGCATGGCTGCACAGTGCGTGCGGGCATTGCGAATTCTGCCTGAGCGGGTGGGAGACGTTGTGCAAGGAGCAGAAGAACTCGGGCTACTCAGTCAACGGCAGCTTTGCGGAGTACGCGCTCGGCAAAGCCGATTTTGTAGGGCGGATTCCCGACGGGCTGTCGTTCCGAGATGCGGCGCCGATTCTGTGCGCGGGCGTGACGACCTACAAGGGGCTCAAGGAGACCGAGGCCCGGCCCGGCGAGTGGGTGGTGATCTCCGGAGTCGGCGGCCTCGGACATATCGCCGTGCAGTACGCCAAGGCGATGGGGCTGCATGTTGCGGCAATCGATATCGGCGAGGAAAAGATGAAGCTGGCTCGCCGGCTGGGAGCGGAGATTGCCTTGGATGCACATGAGGAGGACGTGGCGGCGGCGATCCAGAAGCGGATCGGCGGAGCGCATGGCGTGCTGGTGACAGCGGTGTCGCTGGCGGCGTTCAAGCAGGCAATCGGGATGCTGCGCCGCGGCGGAACCTGTGTTTTGAATGGGCTGCCTCCGGGTGAATTTCCGGTTCCGGTGTTCGACATGGTACTGAGCGGATACACGCTGCGCGGCTCGATTGTAGGCACGCGCCTGGATCTTGAAGAAGCGCTGGCGTTTGCGGCGGAACGCAAGGTGACGGCAACGATCGAAGACCTGCCGCTGGAGTCGATCAACGATGTGTTCGATCGGTTGAAGACAGGCAAAGTGAACGGGCGTGTGGTTCTGGACATGGCAGCGCCGGCCGCCCGGAATTATTACGAATTGGCAACGGCTCACGCATAGACGCGCAAACCCGATTGGCGAAAATGGCTCTTCCTTGGAAAGGGAGGGCCATTTTTTAGCGGCGGAGATTGTTGCCGGTTTGACAGGCGTTAGGCTGGAGTCAGAAGCACCGGAGCTGCGGGAGGTGGAAAATGCAGAGGCAGTCGATCGGGCTACTGCTGTTGCGCGTTCTAGTGGGTTGGGTGTTCTTTTCTGAGGGCATCCAAAAGTTTTTATTTCCGGCGGCTCTGGGCGTGGGGCGCTTCACGAACATTGGGATTCCGGCTCCGGGAGTAATGGCCCCATTTGTGGGCGTGGTGGAGATTCTGTGTGGCACGCTGCTGATCGTGGGGCTCTTCACGGTGTTGGCCACTGTGCCTCTTCTGATTAATATTGCGGTGGCGATTGCGACGACGAAGTTTCCGATGCTGCTCAAACTGGGCTTCTGGGCGGCGATGCATGAGGCGCGGACGGATTTCTGCATGCTGCTGGGCCTGCTGGCGATTGCGTGTCTTGGAGCAGGAGCGCTTTCGCTGGACGCGCGGCGGGCGCCGTCGGGACGATGAGAGCGAATCCCGAGAAGGCTGGCGGATTCTGGGAAGTTTTCCTTATCTTCCTTCGCCTCGGGTGCACCTCATTCGGCGGTCCTGTGGCCCACCTTGGCTATTTCCAGTCTGAATTTGTGGAGCGTCGAGCCTGGCTCAGCGGAGAGTCTTTCGCTGAGCTGGTGGCATTGGCGCAGTCGCTGCCTGGGCCGGCCAGCAGTCAGGTAGGATTTTCGATCGGGCTGTCGCGAGCGGGCTTGCCAGGCGGTCTGGCCGCATGGCTGGGATTCACTGCGCCTTCGGCTGCTCTCATGCTGGCCTTCGCATTCGGACATTCGCTGTTCAACGGCAAGGGCGGAGCAGGTTTGCTGCACGGATTGCAGCTTGTCGCCGTCGCCGTTGTAGCCCAGGCAGTGCTTGCAATGCAGCAGAGGCTGGCTCCGGATGGCAGGCGCCTTGCTTTTGTAATCGTTGCGGTTGCGATTGTGCTGTTCGCTCCGCCTTTCCTCTCATCAATATTTGCGATTCTGGCCGGGGCGCTTGGCGGGCTGTTGTTCCTGCGCCTATCGACGGATTATGCTGCGGAAAACCCTGTGAAGTTTGTTTCCAGGCGGACCGGGAGCGTGGCCGCCGCAATCTTCGCATTGTTGTTAATCGCCAGCCTTGCGATTCACGGGACAGAGCTTGACCCCGTCAACCTGTTTGCGAACTTGTTTCGTGCAGGCTCGCTGGTTTTCGGCGGCGGCCATGTCGTGCTTCCTCTTCTCGACGGACTGGTGGTTGCGAAGGGATGGATTTCACAACGGGCTTTCCTCGCTGGATACGGGGCAGCGCAGGCGCTCCCCGGGCCATTGTTCTCCTTCGCGGCGTATGTGGGTGCCGCAGTCAGGCCGAATTCACATCCGCTGGCAGCCGGACTTATTGCGTTGATCGCGATTTTCCTGCCCGGCCTGCTGCTGATGACGGCGATCCTGCCCTACTGGGGTTCGTTGCGCAGACGGACTGGTATGCAATCGGCTCTGCGTGGCGTAAATGCTTCTGTTGTGGGCGTGCTGATTGCGGCGTTGTACAAGCCGGTTTGGACCAGTTCGGTGCATTCGCCTCCAGACTTCTGGATCGCGCTTTCTGCCTTTATGTTGCTGACTGCGTGGCGGGTAGCGCCCTGGGTAGTCGTAGTATCTGTCGGGGGCGTGTGCTGGCTGCGAATCATGTCCTGAGCCAGCCCACAAACTGTCAGTTCTGCCAGTGTTGCGGCGACGGGGGCAGTCCTAGGATGACTGTGGCGGGGTAGGCGTTGGAGCCTGACACCCGATCGCAAGGAGAGATCGAAATGCGGAATGATATTCGGAAGAGCATTGGCAGACTTGGGTCGGCATTGTTTCTGGCCACGGCGTGCTCGGTGGCACTGGCGCAGGATGTGACAACACAGTCCATGCCGGGAACGAACTTTTCGAAATATCACACCTACAAATGGGTAAATATCGAAGGCGGAGCCCACCCAAACCAAATCGTGGACCAGGAGATCAAGCAATCCATCGATGCGCAGATGGCGTCAAAGGGCTTTACCAAGACCGATGCCGAAAATGCGGATCTGTACATTGGGTATCAGGTCGCTGTCGATCAGGAAAAGCAGTGGAACGCCTTCGGCATGGGACGAGGCTTCGGCGGCGGCATGGGCCAGGCGACGAGTTCTACGATCTCAAACGGGACGCTCGTGCTGGACATGTACGATCCGGGGACCAAGCAGCTTGTATGGCAGGGCCGCGCGACGAAGACTCTGGACCCTGGGGCAAATCAGCAAAAGCAGGAGAAAAATCTAAACAAGCTGATGGAAAAGCTGTTCAAGAAGTTCCCGCCGGCTTAATTGATGCTCAGTCTTCCGGCTTGGCGATCATTCCGGTGAAGAAGACCTGGCCGTTGCGCTCATCGCGAATGGCGATGAAGAACGGGCGGTCCACGACCATGTGGAAAGGCGGCGGCTGGACCATAACGGCGGCAGCGCGGATTCCTACGCTCGTCGCTGCGGCGGCCTCCGTTCCCTCTTCGTCTACCTTGAGAAATGAAGCGTGGCGGACCTCGCTGATCTGGAGGCGCTGGGTCTTGCTGATGTTTTGGAAATTCGCGGCGTTTCCGAATGCGGGTTCCAGGCCGAGCTTCGTGAGAACGGAGTTGAGGGTTGCGCTGTATTCGAGCGTGAAGCGCGGCAGCTCGATGGTTCCTTTTCCGGAGCGAAGGGTTGAGATCAGGCCGGTGAAGCTGTCCCAGCTCAATTGCTCGATGAAGGAGCGCATGCCGGCTCCGTCCTGCGGCAGGACAACGTACATTGCAAACGTCTCGTCGGCGTAGGGGAGGCGGATGGTCTCGATGCCGTTGGCGTTTGCGTATCTGTAATCGCCGTAGTGCTTCATCATCGGAACTTTCTTCGTGTTTCCGGCGGCGGTGGTGAAGTCGTGCGGCTGCGTCTCCTTCGCGTTGAATTGAGCGCTCCACTTGCCTTTGAACGCAATGGCGTTCGTGAGCATGGTGATGGTCGAAGGGTCGAGGTTTTCGACCAGCTTCCTGATGCGGTCGTTGGTGTGCTTTGCGACCCAGGCGTTGATGGTGTGCTCGGCAGCAGGAGTGCGGAAGTCGACGTTGGCGGCTTCGGCGCTGTATTCGGACTGAAGGGTCTGGCGGAAGGCAGCCTCGATCGCGATGCCTTGTTGAATCCAGATGGCGTTCGCGATTGACAGCTGCACGGCGGTGGTTTTGGCGATTTCTCCGGCGAGAGCGCGATTCGCGGCATTGAACGTGCTCGTTGGTTGTCCCTGCGAGTGGAGGGCGGCGAGGATGGCGTCGCGGGTCGACCCTTCGGCTCCATTGGCGGTCATGGCCAGGGCAACGGCGATGCTCGTGGGCGAGATGAACGCGTTCGCGTGCGGGCTCTTGGTAGTGAGGTCGCGCACAACATCGAAGCCGAACTGAGCGTACGGCTGGGCGAGGGCGCGAGCGGCGTCGGTTGTGTTCTGGTCGGGGAGTGCGGTGGTTCCAGACATAAGCAAGACCGCGAGAGCGAGAAGCCGCCTCATTTCCAAACGATACTCCCGTGGCAAGGGAGGAGGATACGACCGTTTGTTAATC
>JAFAMZ010000034.1 GCA_019232935.1 Silvibacterium sp. | reverse complement strand
GGGATTCAGCCCGAAGAACACCACCGCTACGAGCGCACTAAGCGGCGAAACCCACAACCGCGCCAGCCGATAAATTCCTGCCGTCCCAAAGATACATGCGCCTAGTGAGGGGAATGCCCCCGCCAGGCCCGACTGCCACCACTCCGTGCGCCAAATAAAAGGCAGCAGCACAAGATGCGGCAAAGGCAGCCACACAGAGCCCAGTTGCCGGAACCCCGGATTCAGCGAATCGATGATCCGCCGCGCGATGTGCAGGTGCGCAACCGCGTCTCCGTAGAGCAGCATGATGCCGCGCGAAAAGCAGAACGAGAGCGCGAATAGCGACACCAGCAGGGCGCTCCAGGCTACGATGAACGTCTCAGTTCGCAGCTTCAGCCGCTCGGTCTCGGCGTCAGTCAAGGTGAGAGAGTTCGCGGAAGAGCGCAAAGCGTTCGTCAATCTCCTTTGGATCGAGCTGCTGCAGGCGTTCTGTCCCGAAGCGCTCCACCGCAAAGGAGCCCATCACTCCGCCGTAGAACATCGCCTTCTTGAACGCCGCCGGCGTCAGTTCCTTCTGCGATGCCAGGTACCCGAAGAACCCGCCCGCAAACGAATCGCCGGCGCCGGTCGGATCAACGACCTCGGTCAGCGGCAGGGCTGGCGCGCGAAACGGCAGAATCGGCTTTCGCCCGTTGCTCGAAAACGACCGTGGGCTGAAGAACGCCGTCGCGCCGTACTCGCCGTGCTTTACCACCAGGCTCCTCGGCCCCATCGCCAGAATCCGCTCCGCGGCCTGCACCAGGTTCGCATCCTTCGCCAGCAGCTTCGCCTCGGTGTCGTTGATCAGCAGCCCATCGAGTCCCTCTAAGACCCGAAGCAGGTTGTCTCGATGATCGTTGATCCAGTAATTCATGGTGTCGCCGCAGACGAGCTTCGCCTTGGGCAGCCTGCCTCGCACTTCGGCCTGCAGCACCGGATCGATGTTCGCGAGGAAGAGATATTCGCTGTCCTCGTACTCGCGGGGGATCTTCGGAGAAAAGCTCTGGAAGACGTTCAGCTCGGTGCTGACGGTCTTCGCCTCATTCAGATTCGTCATGTACGAGCCCGCCCAGAAGAAGCTCTTGCCCGGCACGTGCTCGATCCCGCGTGTATCGATGCCGCGCCGCTTGAAGACTTCCTCTTGTTCGGAGGTGAAGTCCTCGCCCACCACCGCGATCACGCGGACATCAGTAAAGTAGCTTGCAGCCAGCGCAAAATGCGTTGCCGCCCCGCCCAGGCAGCGCTCTGCCCGGCCCGATGGCGTCTCTATCGTGTCGAATGCAACACTGCCCACAACCAGAATCGCCATCCGCTATCCTTTCGCCGCCACTGGTAAATATTTCCCGATCAGCAGATCGAGCCGCTCTTTCGCACTCTCCGGAATAGCCTCGGGGCTGGTAAGAATCGCATGCTTCAGAGCCGATGCGCAGGCGCATCCCCTCTCGCGCGGAAGTGCCGCGACGGCAGCCTTCACCACCTTCCATGCGTTCGCCGCGTTCTGATGCAGTACCGCCACAATCTGCTCTACAGTCACGGCATCGTGCCCGTCATGCCAGCAGTCGTAATCCGTGACCATCGCTACAGTGGCGTAGCATATCTCCGCCTCGCGGGCCAGCTTGGCTTCCTGCAGGTTCGTCATGCCGATCACATCGGCGCCCCAGCTGCGATATAGGTTCGATTCGGCGCGGGTCGAGAACTGCGGGCCATCCATGTTCACATAGGTTCCACCGGCCTTGCCCACGACGCCCTCGGCCTTGCACACCTGAGCAAGGGTCTTGGCCACTACCCCGCAAACCGGATCGCCGAACGCGACGTGTGCCACAATGCCGTCGCCAAAAAACGTTGAGACACGGCGCGTCGTTCTGTCGATGAATTGATCCGGAATCAAGAAATCCGTGGGCTTATGCTCTTCCTTGAGCGACCCTACGGCGGAAACCGAGAGGATCCGCTCCACTCCGAGCTTTTTCAGCGCGTAAATATTCGCCCGAAAGTTCAGTTCCGAAGGGAGCAGCCTGTGTCCCCGGCCGTGCCGCGCCAGAAAAGCGACCCTCCGCCTCTCCAGTTCGCCCAGCACAAACGCATCGCTCGGCTCGCCGAAAGGAGTTTCAACCCTCACCTCATGGACAGAGGTGAGTCCGGGCATGGCATACAACCCGCTGCCCCCGATGATTCCAATTTCTGCCTGTTGCAATCCTTGCTCCGACTGAAGTTTTGCAGCCTGACGGCTGACGGCCCAGCAGACCTGGCCAAGTTTAGAGAAACTTCAGTATAAATGGGCAGGAATTGCCGCACGCATCAGCCCGCACCCGGCAAAGAAGTTCACCATGGTGCCGGTCAGGGCATGACTGGCCCCAGTGGAAGCGATAGCTTGTCCCTGACCTGCGCCTTCCTGCGCGCCCAGCATCAGAAACTCCAGCTTTCGCGCCAAGTTCAGGTCGAAGCTCTCGCTTACGAAGACGGTATTGCCTGTCGTCGCAATCAGCATCGGCCCTTCATTTGTCTTGTAGACCTGCTCGCCTGCATCGCCCTCTGCATCGGCATCCCGCTTAACACCGGAGTACTGCTTACCAAGTTCATCCGCATACATCTTCGCAAAAGCCGCCGCGGCCTCGGGCGACTTCCATTGCGACAGATAGAGAAGCGAAATCGAAGCGGTCGAGTTCTTATCCGGAGCGCTTTTCTTCTGCACGGCGTAATAAATCCCGCCGTTCCATGCCTTGGTAAACATCTCGGCTGTCTGAGCTCCGCCGAACAGCTCTGACAGAATCCGCACATCCAGCTGTCCCATCACACCCACGTCATACGGCGCATAATCAGCGTCCAGCATAGGATGAACATCCGGCATCTTCAGCAACGGAATCCTCACTCGTGCCTCATACGCTCGCGGGTTCATAATCTCGAAGCTCGTCGACGGCGGCCGATCCAGCACTCCGCCAAAGGCTCCAGCAGCGCCTTTTTCCTGCAGCAGGTCCACCTCGAACTTCAGCCCTTCCCGGTAAGGAAACAGCAGCGCCTCCTGCAGCAGCAGTGGCGCCCGTTCCAGCACGGGAGAATCCGAGTCCGCCTCCTGCTCATCCGCCCTGTCCTTCACCAGGCCGGGATCGCTCAGGATGTTTCGTCCCGCCGGCTTAAGGCTGTAGTCAACCAGCACCGCCATAGCTTGCCCTTCGAGCACCGCTTCGCGCGCGGTATCCTGCTCGTCCGTGGCGATATGCTGATTGTCCTCCGCCATATTGTGAGACAAGTCGTCGTCGCTCGTGTCCTCCCATGTCTCCAGGTTCACCCGCTGGTCCTGCAGCGCATGCGTCAGTTCGTGTGCCAGTACCGGCCTCTGCGTGTCCGGCGCGAGATAGTCCAGCAGGTTCACCGTTTTGGTCTTGCTATCGTAATAGCCCGCAATCTGCTCTTTAAGCAGGCTCACAAGAAAGGGTTGCAGATGAAAGTCCTGATCCAGCAGCCCGAACTTCTTCAGCACGATCTCCGATCGCTCCATGCGTTTGGCGTCTTTATCATCCTTCATCTTGTCGATCAGGTATCGCTCGACGGCGTCACGCGAGGTCAGCCGCCTCTTCACCCGGCTCTTGATCGCAAGCTTCGAATCGTCGGATGCAAACTGCATGATCGTGTCGACAGAGGCGAACAGCTCCTTCGCCTGCGCCTGCGTCATCCTCGTTTCCGGCTTATTAGCATCTGAGGGCGTTTGTGGTGGTGAATTCGGCTTCTGTGCCCCCGCTAACGCCGTGGCCGTCAGCACGGCCGCGCATAGTCTTTTGAATCCTGTCATTCCTGTACCTTCAACCTCTGCCTCTCTTTGCGAGGCTATAATTTTTTAGAGAGCCTTTGCCAATGGGAGCAACTTCACAAGTCGCCGACTCGGCCGTTGCCACACCATTGTCCGTGCATCTTGGGATCGAGTCTCTCGTGCGCTATCGGGGCGCCCTCGCCGCTTCGGCTTTTTCCGGGACCCTCCCCGAACTGACTGCTTTAACTACCTCGGCGGGCGTCTACGATCTCGGCTATCTTGCCTTCCTCGAAATCACGGGGGCAGACCACGTGCGCTGGCTGAACGGCATGGTGACCAATACCGTGCAGTCGCTCGAAGACCATCACTCCAATTACAGCTTCCTCCTCAACGCGCAGGGCCGAATCCTAGGCGATGCAACCATTTACCGCCTCCCAGACCGCCTGCTTCTCCAGACTGGCCGCGATCAGATCGCGCGGCTCGCCGCCCACCTCGATCACTACATCATCATGGACGAAGTCGAGCTACACGAGTTAGACGCTTCCACAACCGCCCTCGGCGTCACCGGATTTCGTGCTCCCGAACTTCTCCAGAACCTCGGCCTCCCCATCCCTGAAGAAGATGCCTTCACAACCGCGCAGTTCGATGGCGTGGAAGTGACAATCGCCCACGCCTGGAGTCCACTCGCCCCTCGATTCGAGCTCTGGATTCCAGTCGGCGCTCTGCCTGCGATATGGTCCAGCCTCACCGCTGCCGGAGCCCT
>JAFAMZ010000258.1 GCA_019232935.1 Silvibacterium sp. | reverse complement strand
CCAGTTGTCCAGGCGGATGAGGTCCTCGACGAAGGCGGATTGGTCGAGCTCCGGGCGGCTCTCGATGAATGAGCCGGTGAGCGGCGTACCCGGATCAAAATAAGCCGGATCCGTGATCCGATAAGTGAAATTTTCGTTGAGAAAGATGTTGTCGGAGTCCACGCCGGCCTTCCACTCCTGATTATCGTGGTGGATAGAGACGGAACCTTTGAAATATTCCTCGGTGAAGTCATTGTGCTGGAAGGCGATAATAGGCGTGGAGCTCTGGTTGGAGTAGAGGTTATTAGAGTTATTTCGCACCATGCCGGAAAAATTGCCGAGCACATCCGGTGAGAAAATGTGCTGGTAACCGGCAATACCCATGGTTTCAAAGTTGTCTCCGTACTGCCGCTGGCCTGCTTCCTGCTGCACCAATTCATTGGGGATCTGAAAACGCGAGAGCTCGTGGCGGACGCTCATCCAGAGGCGGTCGGCGGGTGTGAAATCGCGTTCGTAGCGCGCGGAGAAGTCGCCGGTTGTGCCGTTATTGGTGAAGTTTTCCGGCACAACAGGATTGAGGTAGTGGCCGGACATGCTGCCCGCGGCAGTGGCGCTGAGAAGATTGGCGCCCCACTTCTGCTGAATCTGGCCGTAGCCGTTCGCAGTGTCGAAGCTTCCTCCTGCGAGAACGAGCTTGCCGTGGGTTCCAGGATTGGTTTCAGTCGTGGTATTCAGCTCTACGACACCACCCATCCTTCGTCCGTACTCGGCGGGAAAACCGGCGGTATAGATGCTCATGGAATCGAGGTCGTCGGCTTCCAGCTCGGGCCCGAAGCTGGGTGAGCGATTGTCAGTGAGCGGAATGCCGTCGACGACGAACTGCGTCTGGTATTCGGAGCCGCGCGGGTGCAGGACTGCGTTGCCTTCGTAGAGCCAGCCCGGCTGCGTATTGACGAGATCCTGTACGGAGCGGCCCGGCAGCGACCCGACGCGGTCTTCGATCTGTTGCGTACCGATGCGCATGATTGAGGAGGGCTGATCGGGATCGATGAGCGTCCCCGTTTCAGTGACTTTAACTACGGTGGTGAGGGCCGCGAGTTCGAGTTTTACGGTGGCCTCTACCGGGATTGCCGAGGCGATCTGGAGGCGCTTTTCGGCGGGAGCGAACCCGGGCGCCGAGATTTTCAGCAGATAGACGCCGTAGGGCAATCGGGCGAGCTGCGCGTAGCCTGAATCATTCGTGATGACGGAGTTGCTGTACTGATTTGCCTCGCTGATGAGCTGGGCGGAGGCCTTGACCGCTAGTCCGGCAGGATCGGTGATCCTAAGACGAAGCTCGCCGGTATTGACCTGTGCGAAGGCGCGCAATGCCGAGAAGAACATCAGGATCGCCGCGCACCGGAGGAGCCGCATGGTTCCATCTTCGATGGGGACGTGGATTCGTACAAGGCGACTGGCGCTATTTCGCGGCGATCCTCGGCAGCAGGATGAAGTAGGGAACCTGAGTGGCTGAGAATTCGTCGCGTTCGATGTCCTTATCGAAGGGCGGGGCATGGTCTCCGACGACGATAAAGATTGTGGGGCGGCCAAGCGGCCAGAGTGCCAGGTCGTGCACCGATTGAAGGGCGACGGAGAGCAGCCGGTACCATCCGCAGACGGCGAAATCGTCGCGGGTGATTGGGCTGCTGCCGCAGGGCCGCGGCGACTTGACTAACGGCGGCGCGAGGATGGGTAGATGGGAGTTCAGCGTGACCCAGTGCACGAAGACAGGTTTGTCGCCGCGGTTTCGCAGTCCTTCGCCGATCCATGCGGCTATGGCATCATCGCAGGTTCCGGTGAACGGGCCGGGGCAGTCGGGCAAGCCGCCGGCCTGCAGGCGATCGTGGAACAAGATCTCGTCGAATCCGAGTTTCGGATAAAAGTCCTTGCGGTCGAAGAAATCGCCGTTGAAGCCATGGACGGCGAGGGTGCGGTACCCGGCACGGCGCATTTGCGCCGGGACGCAGCGCTCGAGCTGTGCAGCTGTGCCCTGTGTGACAAACCAGCCTAGGTGAGTACCACACAACTCACGTCCCTCTCCGGAGGTGGTATGGCCCTCGAAGGGCATTGAGCCGCGCAGGATGTTATAGCGGGCGAGCAAAACGGGATCGGAGAACGGCTGGTCCACAGCGCGGCGCAGGGTTGTGTCACGGGGCAGTCCCCAGGCCTCCACCAACACCAAAACGACATTAGGCTGAGCCGGCCCGGGCGCATAGTCGGAAAGATGGTCCAGGGCAAGCGCGGTAGCTGAGGGCATGGCGAATTGTCCTCCCAGGCGGAGTCCGCGCGTATAGCGATCGTAGATGTATTGGCTGTAAATGAGGCCCAATGCAGGCGTTCGCGTTATGCGGGAGGGGATGCGCTGATTGGTGCGTCTGAAAAGGACGTGGCGGATGTTGGGTATATCGGCGAACGCAAGTCCAGTAAGGGTAACCAATACGATTACAAACGCAATGCGGCGCTGTCCGGCTGCAGCGCGCCGGTTGGTGCACAAGGTTGTGGCAGCACAGACAATTAGAGTTCCGGTTATCGCGGCGGCGATAAGGCCGATTCGGGCAGTGGAGAGGAATCCGCCGAATCGAATGACGTTCAGGAATTCGGCCGGTGCGAAAAAATAGGTAATGCATGCCGCGTGCATGAAGTCGAGAGCAACGGCAATTACAAGGAGAAGGAAGGTCAGGATGCGCGGCGCGAAGAGAGACAGCAAGGCGATGAGCAGGTAATCAAGGTCGATGTATCCGCGCACCAGCAGGCTGATGGGACGGGCCGCCACGAGCAGGGGCAGATTGGGAAGCACCAGGAAGGCTGTGAGAAAGATGTACCAGCGGAACCGCGATGCCTTGGGGCCGGCAAACGTCACGAGGCCAGTCCCGGCGCAGAGGCTTTCTTTGGCCGGAGGATGA
>JAFAMZ010000245.1 GCA_019232935.1 Silvibacterium sp. | reverse complement strand
CCAGACCCGCCGTCGCCGCCCTTAGCGTGGCCACAGGAAGCTGGGGAGCGGCGCTGGTCTCCGCCGCAATGGCACTGAGCATATTTGTAACTCTGAACGGCACAATCATGTCCGGCGCGCGCATCCCTTTCGCCGCCGCGCAGGACGGCCTGTTCTTACGGCGCATGGCTGACATTCACCCGCGCTTCCAAAGCCCATCCACATCGCTCATCGTGCAGGCTCTTCTCACGACCGCATTGCTGCTGGCCGTCGGACACTTCCAGCAGCTCTTCGAGTTGGCTATCTTTGCCGAGTGGCTCTTTTACATGATCACGGCTACGACCATCTTCTACTACCGGCGCCATCCGCCGGGCCCGGCAACCTATCGCGTCTGGGGATACCCCGTCGTGCCGCTGCTCTTCGTCATCGCCGCCGGAGTGCTCCTCTACTACTCGTACGCTGAAAACCTGAGGAACTCCCTGCTGGGCACAGCGGTGATTCTGCTGGGAGTACCACTGCACTTTTTCTGGAGAAACAAGGGCGCACCGACCAGAATGTAACTCCCTATCGCCTATTCCCTACTCCCTGTTCCCTGTTCCCTGCTTCCTGCTCTCTGCTCTCTGCCTCATAAACAATCCGCGCCGCCGCGAGATCCTCAGCGGCAATCCCGAGCCCCTTGTAGACCACGCGCTTTCCTTCTGGCGGTGGCGCAATTCTGCCCGCAAGAATCTCTCCCACTTCTGCGTAGATGGCCGCATCGCTCCCAATAATATCGCCCGATTCCCGCAATGCAGCCTCCCGGGACTCGACGACAACGATGGCCTGCATTGCCTCATCGTCCAGCTCGCGCCGGTTCACTCCGACTGCTGCCACTGCAGCTACAAATGCCCCCTCGCTGAGATACCGGCCCAGGATCAGCGGCTCCGAAACATTCGCAACGCCGACGACGATATCCGCTCCGCGGATCGCCTCCTCCAGCGGCAGAGCCGTCGATCCTGTTGCGCGCGCGAAAGCCAGAGCGTTTTCCGGAGTGCGGCTCCAGACCCTGACTTCACTCATTTCCCGCACCAGCCGAAGCGCCGTCAGATGCGATCGCGCCTGCACTCCCGAGCCGAGAATCGCCAATTTCAGCGCCCTTGGCGGAGTGAACAGGCGCGCGGCGATTGCTGTAACGGCGGCGGTGCGCATTTCCGTGATAAGCCGCCCGTCGACGACCGCCAACGGCTCACCCGTGGAGGCGCTGAACAGCTGGATCACGGCCTGATGCGTGGGCAGAGTCGTATTTTCTTCAAACACGGCCACCAGCTTCACGCCCAGCAAGTCGCCGTCTACTACCGGCATCAGGGCAAACCGGCCATGATTCTCAGGTATTTCCAGCAGGCTGCGGACAGGCTGCACAATCGTACCTTCCGAAAACCGGATCAGCGCCTGTTCGAGCGCGGGAATCAGCGCTTCGTAAGTGAGATGGCGACGGACCTGCCCTTCATCGAGTATCAGCATGCTGCACCATCATAGCGTTAAGCTTGTGGCCGGCTGACCATCTCGCTGCCAACGCGGCTGTTAGACTCAGAATCAAATCACTTCGCAGGAGTTTCCGTGACCGAGAACCAGGTTCAGCCGACTGAAGTAAAAATTACTGTGCGCCCCAACGGATCGCTGCGCGTCGAAGGCCCGGTGCGCCTCTTCGATGCCAACGGCGGCGAGTGGGACCTTACCGGCAAGCCGGCCTTTTCGCTCTGCCGCTGCGGGCAATCGTCAAATAAGCCATTCTGCGACGGCACCCATGCGAAATGCGGCTTCGAATCCGTCGTCATTGCCCCATCCGCAACCGCTCCGCAGAGCTAAGCCTCACCCTCAACCCAGCGGGAGCACGTGCCTTTTGCCCGGCGGACGCATCTTCGTTGCCCGGCGCGCATCAATTTAAGAGAACAATGCCGAGGTTTCCTTTGCCGCCGAGACTCTCCCGACGCTCCTCACCCAATCTGAAATTTGTCTTCGATATCATCACCCAGTCGGCCTTCGAGCCGATGCAGGGAACCCACCAGAAGCCGATGCTCGCCGCGCCCGGCGAGCTGGCCGTGACCTTCATCGGCCACTCGTCTTTTCTGCTCCAGATGGGCGGCCTCAATGTCCTGCTCGATCCAGTATTCGCCAAATGGCTCGTGGTGATGCGCCGCCTTCGCCGTCCAGGAGTGCGCATCCAGGATTTGCCACCCATTGATGCCGTGCTCCTCACGCACGCCCACATGGACCACCTGAATCTCCCCTCCCTGCGTCGCATCATTTGGCATTCGCGGCGTCTGGGCGCACGCGGCCCGATTGCGCTAGTTCCGGAAGGAGTTGAAGACCTGGTCAACACGCTAGGCTTCTCTCAAGTTGTAACGCTGCGCTGGTGGGGAAAAGCAAGCCTCGGCCCTGTAGAAGTCACCATGACTCCTGCGCAGCACTGGGGCGCGCGAATGATGCGCGACACCCACCGCGGCTTCGGCGGATACGTCCTGAGCTGCGGCCGTCAGTCGGTCTACCATTCCGGAGACACTGGCTACTTCGCCGGCTTCCGCGAAATCGGCCAGCGACTTCATCCTGAGCTTGCCCTGCTGCCAATCGGCGCTTACAACCCGGACGGCTTCCGCCGTGTGCACACCAGCCCCGAAGATGCGCTTCGCGGATTTCTCGATCTCGGCGCTCAAAAGATGGTCCCGATGCACTACGGCACGTTCCGCCTGTCGCAGGAGCCCATGGACGAGCCTCTGCCGCGCCTGATCCAGGCCGCTGAACGCGCCGGAGTGATCGACAGAATCGTTCCTCTGAGCGAAGGCGAAACAAAAATATTCTCGCGCTCGCGTGTTCTCGAGAAAACTGCCCGCTGAACGTTCTCTGAGCACACTTATCCGGACGCTCGATTACGATAGGAGCGGCCTCCTCGCGTGTGAACCGAGGCCGAATCTATATCTCTGACGAAGTGAAGATCATGACGCAAGAGCAGGGCTTCACCATCGGCGTGGATCTCGGCGGCACAAATCTGCGCATCGCGGCTTACACCCGTGATGCCGGACTACTCGACACCATTCTTCTCCCAACTCGACTCGCGGCCGGTTGCGAAGCTGTCGTCGAGGACATGTGTGGCGCCATCATCGCCCTGAAAGACCGCTTCGACTCGCAATACGAACTGGCCGGCATCGGCGTCGGAACGCCCGGCCCTCTGGAATTGCCCGCAGGCAGGCTCCACAATCCTCCAAATCTCCCCGGCTGGGACGGTTTCGATCTTCGCTGTGCTCTCGAAAAAAAGCTACAACAGACCGTCATTGTCGAATCGGACGCAAATCTCGCTGCTCTGGCCGAATGCGTTCTCGGTCGCGGACGCACCATGGGGGTTGATTCCCTCTGCATGCTCACTCTCGGGACAGGTGTGGGCAACGGCATCATTCTCGGAGGAAAAATCTTCGCCGGCGCTGCAGGAATGGCCGGCGAGGCAGGCCACGCCACCATCTATCCCGACGGCCCGCTGTGCCCCTGCGGCAATCACGGCTGCCTGGAGATGTATGCCTCAGCCACCGCCGTTGTGAGGACCGCGAGCCAGCGAATCGCCGCTGGCCTCGCGCCCGCTCTCGGCGGAAAGACCTGGTCGGCCCGCACTCTCGCCGAAGCCGCGTTCGCCGGAAACCCGGACGCAAAGCAGATCTATACTGACGCAGGACGCGCACTCGGCATCGGGCTCGCGACTCTGGTCAACACGCTGCAGCTTCCACTCTATGTGGTGGGCGGTGGCCTCGTGCAGGCATGGGAACTGCTGAAGCCGGCGATCTTCGAAGAGCTGCACCACCGCAGCTATGTCTGGCGGCTGGTTGAGCCGAACAGCGCTTTGGCTCGACATAATCCCAGAGGGACAACCCATGTTCTACCCGCTGAGCTCGGGCCTGACGCAGGCTTGCTGGGAGCGTGTATTCTTCCCTTCACGGCAAACGGACAGAGTTCATCGAAGTCATAGTCCGGGCTCAAGGAAAAGAAAAGATGCGGGTGAACTACTACCTGGCCAAAGGCTCGCTGGTCGGCGCGCTCGGCGGGCTGCTCTTTGGCTTTGACACGGCAGTCATCTCCGGCACCACCCACCAGCTCACCGAGATCTTTCATCTCACACCGAGCGAGCTCGGCACCACCGTTTCGATTGCGCTGATCGGCACCGTGATCGGCGCCATCAGCGCGGGCGAGTTGGGCCAGAAGCTCGGCGGACGGGAAGCCCTCCGCATCATGGCCGTGCTCTACGTCATCTCCGCCGTCGGTTCGGCACTGGCATGGAACTGGGGCTCACTGCTCTGCTTCCGTCTCCTCGGAGGGCTCGGTATCGGCGGCTCCTCGGTGCTCGGACCGGTATATATCGCCGAGCTCGCGCCCGCAAAGTGGCGCGGCCGCATGGTCGGACTTTTCCAGATCAACATCGTCATCGGCATTCTGCTCGCCTACGCCTCCAACTATGCCGTTGCGATGCTCATCAGCGGAGAAACGCAATGGCGATGGCAGCTCGGAGTCGCCGCAGTTCCCGCCGTGCTGTTTCTCGTTCTGTTGTACGCAATTCCGCGCAGCTCGCGATGGCTGGTCACGCAAAGCCGCATTGACGAAGCCCGCGAAGTGCTGAAACTTATGGGCTCGCCAGATTACGAGGCCGAGTTGAAGGAGATCATCGACTCCATCCACCTCGAGCGCTCATCCAAAGAGGAGCCGCTGTTCCGGTGGAAGTACCGGCTGCCCATTTTTCTCGCCGTGACCATCGGCATGTTCAATCAGCTCTCCGGCATTAACGCAATTCTGTATTACGTGAACGATATCTTCGCCTCAGGCGGCTTCAGCAGCCTCTCCGCCGACAAGCAGGCGGTGATTATCGGCGGAATGAACCTGGTCGCCACCCTTCTCGCCATGTCGGTCATCGACAAGCTGGGAAGAAAAACCCTGCTCCTGATCGGCTCCGTGGGTACATCAGCATGCCTGGCCGGCGTCGCCGCTGTGTTCCTCGCTAAAAGTCATCAGTCCGACCTTGTCTGGCTTCTCGTCGGCTTCATCTTCTTCTTCGCCATCTCCCAGGGCGCGGTCATCTGGGTCTACATCAGCGAGGTCTTCCCGACACGCGTGCGCTCGAAAGGCCAGAGCCTCGGCAGCTCCTCGCACTGGATCATGAATGCCATCATCACTAAGGCATTCCCCTCAATCGCCGCAAAATCCGCCGGCGCGCCGTTCATCTTCTTCTCGGCCATGATGGCCCTGCAGTTCTTTGTCGTGCTGTTCATTTATCCCGAAACAAAAGGCATCAGCCTCGAGCAGATGCAGCGCAAGCTGGGCATCGACTGAAGACAAACGGCCATCGCAACCGTCCCGGTAGGTAGTAAAATGCGTCGTAATACGATGGAGTTGCCGGTAGCCGTACCGCGCAATCCTCCAAACCCTTTGGGCACGCACGGCAGGCAACAGCCAGATCAAAGGAGATCTTGTATGCCGTCGACTGCTGGCCGATTACTCACTCGTCTTGTCGTTCCCACGATCATCCTTGGCGCGACCTGCTCTGTCTCGTCCACACAGGAAGTCATTCACGCCATAACCGGAATTGCCAACAAAGTAGACAGCTCCGCCCATACTATTACGCTTACCTCGAGCGACGGCACTCAGACCGTCATGCAGGACGAAACGAAGCAACACCCCAGATACGATTTCGACAAGACCCTCCGAGCGTCGGCGACAAACTGCTCAGCCTTCGATAAACCCGGCGACCGGGTTATTGTTTATTACTTCGGATGTGGCCTGGAGCGCCGCGCGGTTGCGGTAAAGGACCTGGGCCAGACCTCGCTTAAGCTCGCAACTGGTACTGTTACGCATTGGGATCGCCATCATCACGCTGTCACAATCAAAGCAGCAGACCACACAACACAAACCTTCCAGTTGGATGACAAGACAACAGTGGATACACCGATGGGAGTGGTCAACGGCGACAAGTTCGATCCGCAGAACGGCGATCAGGTGTCCATCAAGTATCTGGATAAGGGCGGCAACAACCAAGCGGTCTTTACTCAGTGAAGCTTTATAGTCGCGAATGTATTCCCAGGCCCCAAAGTCGGAGCCTCGGGCGTCCAGTGATGGGCTACCTGATCGTCCGCCCCAGCGTAAATCGCAGTCCCGCGCGGATGTTGTAGGGCAATGAGGTGTATCCGATCGGCGAAATATGCTGCTGGCTGAGCAGATTGTCGAGCTGCGCATAGATCGCGACCCAGCTCCTTATCGGCGCGCTCCCGCCCAGGTCGAGCTTTGCGTATCCGTGGTCGAGATTCCGGTTGGGCAGAAGCATCGCATTATCTCCGTTTACATCGGAGTAGCCCAGGAACGTCGAATCGTCGCTTCGGCTGGCGAATGCGCCGGTGGCTACGATCGTAAATCGCTTTCCGGTGTAGGACACGCCCGCGAAGCCGATGTGCGGCGGCCTGCGGAACGGCCTTGCACCGACCAGCGGCGTATCGTTGCCGATCGGAATCGTGGGATACGCGGGGTTGTAGCTCGGGCCGACCGCGTCGGAGGTAAACGACCTCTGCACTACCGCGTCCAGATAGGTGTAGCCGCCTCGGATGAAAATATTCTTTCCGATGCCGTACTGTACCTCGCTCTCCAGACCCTGCGCGCGG
>JAFAMZ010000241.1 GCA_019232935.1 Silvibacterium sp. | reverse complement strand
ATTCTCGGCCTGGCGGGAGAGAACCTGATCACGCGCTTCTTCGGGTTTTTTCCGTTTGTCGCCATCGGCCGTGCCAGCTACTGCCTTTATCTGCTGCATTTCAATCTGTGGCTGCTGATCCATGATTCGCATGTGCTCGAGAAGCTGAACCTGGTGCAGTTCGATCCGTGGATCAGCTACGGGTTGCTGGTCGGTGGGGCGTTGCTGGTGATGCGGTTCATAGAAAAACCAAGCCAGCAGTGGATCCGCAGCTTCATGCATGCCCAGGGAGCGGACGCGGCCTAAACTTCCGGCCGTCTCGCGCCGATTTATCTGGGAGACACCCGCAGCGGGTGAATTCCGTGTCACGGGGAGTATGATCCCATGAACAATCTGGCCGGCAGTGGAGGCATTTCTGCGGCTGCCGCAATGCAGTGCGGAGAGGTAGTCGCCGCGGAGCTTGCCGCGCCTGCAATTCAGCGCGAAGAGAAGCGCCGGTATCCGCGGTATAGCTGCGAAGGCTATGCTGAGGTTCTTCTGCCCGCTGGAGGGATGTTGTTTCGCGGGCGGATCCGTGATCTGAGTGTCTCGGGATGCTTTATCGAGGCCGCGATGCCGAGACTCGAACGCGGGACGCTGGTCGAGGTTTACTTCGTGACCAACCAGCTTCAGTTTCGCGTGCAGGCAAACATTGCCGGTGTGCGGGAGAAGCGGGGCGCGGGAATTTCATTTGTAAATGTAAGTCCGCGGCGGGCAGCGCAGATCGCCGCGCTGATCGGAGAGCTGGCGGAGAAGCATTAAGACAGCGTACAGCGTTCAGCGTTCACGAACCACCCCACACAAGCCAAAACCGGGGCTTGTGTGGGGCGCTTGATGATTTGTGGATTAAGGAGCGCCGTTGCCCGAGGTGGGCTGGACGTGCTGCGTGGCGTGGTTGCCATGGGTAATGGCTGCGGTGCAGGTCGGCTGTCCGGCGGTGGGGTAAGGGTTGTTCTCGGTCCCGGTCAGATTGCCGGTGTTGGGGTTCATCTGGTATCCGGTGATCGAGTTGTCGAGAAAGTTCGAGGTGTAAAGATAACGCCCGAGGGCCGGCTCGATCATGACGCAGGTGGGACCGGTTTTGGTGGCGAAGGTGTTGGTGGCAAGGCTCGATGGCGCGCCGGTGCCCTGTTGGATCTGGTAGGCGCTGACGTCGTTGGAGTTGTAGTTGGCGACGAAAAGGTAAGTTCCGCTGGGGTCGATGGTGACGGCATCGGGAAAGACATCTGTCTTGAAAGGGCCGTTTTGCAGCGGGATAAGAACACCATTCTGGGTGATCGTGTAGGCGATGAGCTGGTTGGTAGCCCCGTCGGTTACGTAATAGAAGCGGCCCGTAGGATCGCTGGCGCTGGCGTTAGGCGCAACGCCGGCCTGAAAGCAATTGTTTCCAGAAGAGGGTGTTTCCGCGCTGCAGGCGCTGCCTGAGACGGGTGTGAGTGTCGGTGTTCCGCTGCCCACCGGGTACGAGAATCCCGACACGGTTCCGGCTTGCGCGGAGCTATTGGTATTCACGACGTAGACATAGTCGTTTGTGGCGCTCGTGAGTGGTACAGTGACGTTCACGCTCGAAGGATTATTCTCGACCGGCCAGTAGGAAAGCTTGCCATTAGCAATGGGGCTGCCGAGGCTCCCGTCGGAATTGATGGGGAACACAACCAAGGCGCCGGGCCCGGGATTGGCGACGGAGAAGCCGGGCTGAAAGGTGTCAGCGACAAACAGCAATGTCCCGGTCGAGTTGATGGCCATTGAGGTTGGCTCGGTTCCGGGGGTGTTGTAGGTGTGCTGCGGATAAATTTTGGCGTCGCTGCCGATGGCGAACTCGACGATGGTGTTGTCGTCGTGGTTGGCGACGTAGAGATATTTTTCGTTCGGAGAAGTCACGAGCGCAACAGGATTGCGGCCTCCGGAGTTGTAGGGCGAGCTCGGAATCTGAGTCAGGGCACCAGATTGCTGGTCAACATGGTAGACGGCAATCTGTCCGGGATTATTTTTGGAGGCCGTGACATACAGGTAGTCCACGGTATTGCTTTGCCCACAGGATGTGATTCCAAGTGCAATGCCAGCGGAGACTGCGGCGGCCAGCAGTCTCTGGCCCGATTTGCTGTACTTCATGCGCTTCCTTCGTCCTGGCTAAAAGCACAGGCTGCGGTTTTGGGATGGCTCCCGCTTGAATTGTAAAAGCCTGCGCTGCTTTCGGCTAGCTTCGGCTGGTGACAGAGTGCGGCGCGCGAGCGCGAGCCGCCTCTCAAGAGATGGCATGTCACTAATCGGTATGTCCGCTGGAGACGCACCAGGTAGGGGTTCCGACTGTCGCATAATCGGTTTTGTTACGGAGATCCGTAAGCAGGCCCGAGTTGGGATCGAGCACCTTTCCAGTCACCGTGTTGCTGATCGAATCAGCGGTGTAGATGTACTGGTTGGAGGGATCCTCGAGAATGCACTGCGGCCCCGAACCGGTGGTGATAGGGTTGGGGCTTGCGATTGCCGCGAGGACTCCGTTGGCCGCGATTGTATACGCGGTGATCTGGCTATTCGGGTTGGTGGTACCCGAGGATGGACCGGCGTTCGCAACGTAGAGGAACTTACTCTTGCTGTCGGAAGTGAGGGCAACCGGATTAACGGCCGAGGCGGGAGTATTGGCAGTCGGACTGCCGTTCACTGCCTGGAGAACTCCATTGCTGCCGATGGTGTAATAAAAGATCTGATTACCGCCGGTATCGAGGATGTAGACGTACCTGTTCGCCTGGTCGGTGTTGATCGCGCTGATCTGGGTGGCTCCCGTGGGCAGCTCGGAGTTTTGTGTAAGAGTGAGCTGTCCATTGCTGGCGTTCAGCGCATAGACGAAGACGCTCTGATAGAGGGAGGCGTTTGTCGGCGATGGACCATTGTCAGTCACATACACATACCCGGTAACAACCTTGAAGTCGATGGGAAAGCAGCCGACCGGAAACGTGCTGAGCTGGTTGCCGTTCGAGTCTGTCTGCTGATTGTTCGTAATCAGCGAGAGGCGGCCGGTGTTCGTATCCACACTGAAGGCCGTGAGGGCTCCGGTGGGACGATAAATGCCGGAGGCAGTCGGATCCGGGCAAGGAAATGCCGTGCTCTTTGTGGTGGAGGCATTGACGATCTGCCCGGCCGCGTTCTTCTGAGGCATGTACTCGTCGAGCACGTAGAGATAGGAGCCGGTGGAGTCGAATCCCATGCGGATGGTGCCCGACCCTTGGCTTGTATAAGACTGCTGAAAGGCAAGGTTGCCGCTGCCGCCGACCGAAAAGACAGCGATGTTTTCGCCGCTATAGGTAAGGTTGCCTGAAGAGTCGGCGGAGGAACTGCCATGATTGAGCACGTAGAGATAACGGCCGGTGCTGGAGATTAACGCGCGGATCGGGTCGGTGCCTCCCGAGCCGTATGGAGATCCGCCGACATTGGTGAGGTTGCCGGTGTTGTTTTTGACGCGGAATGCGCCGATCTGATTGTATTGGCTGCCGGTCACATAAAGAAACGCGGCGGTGAAATCAGTGCTGCACGAGGTAATGCCAAATCCGAGACCGAGGGACACAACCAGAGCCAGTACGACCCGGCCGAAATTCTTAAACTTCATGCGCTTCCTTCATCCTGGCGCGGAACGCGGCCAGGCACCGTGGATCGGGATCGCTCCCGTTTTGAATTGTAAAACAACGAGCGTTCAGCGTTCAGCGATCAGCTATTAGCAGCCAGCAGTCAGCGGCCAGCAGCCAGCGGCAGAGTTTTAGAAACTGCAATCTTTGACGCACTCACAAACGCTTCGTCAACGGACGCGGGGTTCCGTGGTGAACGCCGAACTGTTTATCGCTCATAGTCCAACCGCTGAACCCCGACATCTTTTCTGAACGCTGGCTGCTGACTGCTAATAGCTGAACGCTGACCGCTTGTCTTTCAGCTACCACACGACACACGGTCTCTCCGGTGTCATGGGCTGGCCTTTATGGCAGCCGAACGCCTTTCCGAATTCGTCGAAGTTCTGCACCACGCCGTTGACGCGGAACTCGCCGGGAGAATGCGGATCGGTACGCGCGGAGACGCGTGAATATTGGTCGGTCCGGTTTTCGCACCAGATCTGCGCGAACGAGATGAAATATCGCTGAACCGGCGTGTAGCCGTCAATCTTCTGCGTCTCGGCGTTAGAGCCTTCCTTCGTGAGAACGCTCATCAGAGCCTGGTAGGCGATCCGGAGACCGCCATTGTCGGCCGTGTTTTCGCCCAGCGTCAGTTTGCCGTTTAGCTTCTGGCCTGATACCGGCTCGAAGCTGTCGTACTCTTTCACCTCGCAGTCCGTTCGTTCATCGAAGGCAGCGCGGTCGGCAGGAGTCCACCAGTTCCTGACGTTGCCCTGCGCATCGAATTTGCTACCCTGGTCGTCGAAGCCATGCGTCATTTCATGGCCGATGACCACTCCAATGGCTCCGAAGTTGACCGCCGGATCCTTTGAGTTATCGAAGAATGGCGGCTGCAGAATTCCGGCGGGGAAATTGATGTCGTTGTTGCTCGCCCGGTAATAGGCGTTTACCGTGGGCGGCGTCATGCCCCATTCTTTCTCATCGACGGGCTTGCCGATTTTTTTCAGGTCCCAATCCAATTCGAAGGCATTGGAACGCTCGATATTCCCGATCAGATCGTCGCGTTTCACCTCGAACTTCGAATAGTCGCGCCACTTCTCGGGATAACCGATGTTTTGACGGAATGCCGCCAGCTTGGCCTCGGCCTGCTTCTTTGTCTCCGGCGTCATCCAGGGCAACGACTGGATATCCTCGTTCAGCGCCTTTTCGAGGGCGGCGACGAGCTTTTCCATATTGGCCTTGGCCTCGGGCGGGAAGTTCTCCTTAACCCAGTCCTGCCCGACGGCTTCGCCCATGGCGCGGTCGGTAAGGCTGGTGCAGCGCTTCCAGCGGGCCTCCTGCTCCTGCTGGCCTTGGAGGGTCTTCTGGAAGAACTCGAAGTTGAGATCGACGAAAGGCTGCGAGAGCCAGGGCGCGGCCGAGTTGAGCGCATGGAAGCGGAGATAGCTCTTGATGCTGTCGAGGCTCTGGCTCTGGATCACCTCGTTCATGGTCTTGAAGAAGTCCGGCGTCCCGATGTTCAGCTCGTGGATGGCCGGCGCGGGCGTGCCGGCAAGATAAGCGTTCCAATCGAAGGCCGGCGCGAGCGTGTTCAGATCAGAGACGGCCAACAGATGGTAGCGCTTTGCGGGATCGCGCAGGTCGACGCGAGGCATCGAGCCCTTGGCGAGCGCAGTTTCGATCGCGAGGACGCTATCGGCCGCGGCTGCCGCCTTATCGTCGCTGTCTCCGGCGAGTTTGAAGAGCGCGACGGCGTAATCCTTGTACTGCTTCCGGATCTTTGTCATGCGCTCGTCGTCGAGGATGTAATAATCGCGATCAGGAAGGCTGAGGCCGCCCTGGAAGACAGCTCCGATCTGCTTCTGTGAGTCTTTCTGGTCCTGTTCGCTGTCGAAGCGGAAGAAAGCGCCGGTGGCGTCGTCAACCTGAAGCCGGGCAATGAGAGCGCCGAGATCCTTCTTATCTGAAAGGGCATCGATGGCGGCGAGGACCGGCTGGACGGGCTTCTCGCCAAGCTGGTCGGCGAGGCTGCTGTTGATGCAGGCGGCGTAGAAGTCTCCGTACTTGTGCTGGAGGGATGTCTTCGGATCATTGGCGGCGCGGTTGAGATCGACCCAGAGGAGATAACGGTCGCGCTCGCGCAGCTCATTGAAACGGCCCCAGCGGGACTGGTCTGCCGGGATGGGGTTGTTCTTGCGCCAGTTGCCGCAGGCGAAGTTGTAGAAGTCCACACAAGGGTCAACCGACTTGTCGATTGCACTCAGGTCGAACATCTGGATGGGTTTCGGTGGGACCGGAGCGGCGTTGGAGGCCTGACTCGGTTGGGGAGATGAGGTTTGCCCGAGGGCGATACCTCCACAGAAAAAAAGCACACTGGCGAAACGGAAGAATTTCATTGGGATTCCTCGGAACTGACTGTCCTGCGAGCGGCGGGGGTTCTCATGAGTCGCGGGATGCGGAATAGCGCTTACGCAAGGAAAATATCACGCCATGGCTGGGCGTGGCACGGCGGAGAGGGGCCGCAGCGGCGGCAAGGCCTGCTCGCTAGAAGATCTTCAGATTGATGGTCAGGTATTTCTTCGGATTCTGCCGGAATGCATCGATCAGCCTGTTGCTGTTCTGCATAAGGTCGTCGACGTGGTGGTAGAGAGCTGGATTTTTCGCGAGCTGCCCGATGGTGCCTTCGCCCTTGTTGATGTTATCCAACAGGGTGTTGAGGTTCGTCACCGTGTCGTTTAGTTTGGCGGCGAATTTCGGGTCCTTCGCCAGCAGCCCGAGCGCGCCTTTGCCAGCGTTTACATCCGCGAGGATCTTGTTCAGGTTATCGGTGGACTGCCGCAGGTTGTTGTAGAGGGTTTCGTCCTTCAGCAACTTGCCCATGGTGCCGTGGCCTTCGTTAATCTGGGTGGTGAGTTGCTCGATATTGCCCATGGCTGTGTTCGCACGGTTATAGAAGGTCGGGTCGGAAATAAGCTTGCCGATCGAGCCCTTGCCGCTGGTCATTCCGTCGGCGAGTTCCTTGATCTCGTTCACCGCGGCCACGGCCTTGTTGTAGAGGGCGGGATCGTTGATGAGTTGTCCGATCGAGCCCTTTCCGCTGTTGAGCGAGTCGACGAGATTGTCCACCTTGGCCAGAATCGTGTTCAGCTGCTCGATCGTGCCCTGGCTGGACTTGATGACGTCGGACAAATTCGGGGTCTCGTTGGTCTTGAGTTCGGCGCCGTTTTGCAGCGGAGGTCCAGTTGCGAATTTGCTGTCGATGTTCACCACGGTATCCCCGAGGACGCCGATGGTTTCCAGGCTGCTCTTCGAATCGGTGTGGAGGGCTGGAGAGTACTGCTTGCCGACCCGCATGATAACTTCGACGGGCGTGAGTTTACGCTCCGGAACGATGCGGATGCCCTTAACGGTGCCGATAGTCACGCCTTCGAGGTTGACCGGCGCCCCGACCTTTAGCCCTGCGGAGTTTTCAAAGTAAGAGACGAGAGTCAGCTTCCCGGTAAGAAAGCCGCCAGTGTTGCCGGACATCAGAAACACCAGCCCGACAAGTGTCGCCAGCGCCACGAGGACCAATACGCCGACCTTGAGTTGCGACCAATGGACCTGCTGCTGGCTGGGCAAAGACTCCCTCTTGGACTAAGGATGGTATTCAGAACGGCTGAAAATGACTCTGGCTGTGAGGATATCAAACCGGTCCGTCAGCTTCGTATTCGATGCCGGACCGGACTCCATTGTTGCAGAAGTTCGCCCGAGGAGACGAGCCAGTTAATTTTCGAGATGCACGGTGGCCATTGCGGTGGTGGTGCTGTGGGTAAGCGAGAGGGAGATGTGGCGGACACCAAGGCGCGCGGCAATTTCTTTCGCGCGTCCCGAAAAATGGAGGTGGGGGCGATGGCCTGGCTCGCGGCGGACCTCGAGTTCCTTCCATGTGACTCCGTGCTGAATGCCCGTGCCGAGGGCTTTGGCTCCGGCTTCCTTTGCGGCGAAGCGGGCAGCGAAGCTCTCTGCGCTGTTCTTCTTTGCCAGGCAATAGGCGATTTCTCCGGGTGTGAAGACTCGGGAGAGAAAGCGCTCACCAAAGCGGTCAATAGATTGCGCTATGCGGTGGATTTCGATCATGTCGATGCCGGTTCCGACGAGCATGAGGGCACATTAAATCATTGTTACGTTCGAATGCAGGGGATAAGTTGGGGATCAGCAAGTGTCACGGCGGGACAAGCTAACGAAATGGCCCGCCATTCCGATCAAGCAAATGTGCGCCATGGTTACGAATCCGAGGATTGTCCAGGCTGGCTGCTGCGGCTGACTGCGGCGTGTGCCGAGGATCCAGCGAAAGCGGTACGGATATTGACCGGCGCGCTGCTGGCCTGCGGAGGCTGGGTGCTGACGCGCAGCCACGAGAAGGGTGCCTTTGCGGTGGACTTCGAATTCGCGCGCGCCGCCTGCGTCGAGGTCTATGCAGTGCTGATCGGCTGCGGCCTGGAGTTGAGCCGGGAATCCCACCTGCGGATGGCGGAGCTGTGCCATTGTACCAAGAACCTGATCGAGACTCGAGCCTTCGAGATTGCCCGAATCGACCTGGTGGTCTACTGCGGGCGCTCGCAGAGCGCGGGTGACGACCCCTCGATGGTGCTGTGCGGGTAACAGACTCTTATCCTGCTTCGACCAGGCCGTAGCGACGCTGCCACGCATCACGCAGGCGCGCCCAGACACGTTTCCTTTCGTCGGCAGTTGCTTCCGCCGAGGGACTTTCGACGAAGCGGGCGGACTCCTGTTTGGCGAGCTCGAGCAAGGCGCGGTCGCGCAGCAGGTTGGCGATGCGAAAGTCGGGCAGGCCGGCCTGCCGCGTGCCGAAGAACTCTCCGGGGCCGCGCAACTGGAGGTCGAGCTCGGCCAGCTCGAAGCCGTCCTGGGTGCGAACCATTGCGGCGAGGCGCTCCTCGGCAGCAGGGGAGATTTTTCCGCCGGTCATGAGGATGCAATAGGACTTTGCGGCTCCTCGTCCCACGCGACCTCGAAGCTGATGCAGCTGCGCCAGGCCAAAGCGCTCGGCATGTTCGATGACCATGACGCTGGCATTTGGCACGTCGACGCCCACTTCGATGACGGTGGTCGAAATGAGCACATCGATGTCGGCACGCTGAAATCGGCGCATGATGATCTCCTTCTCCTCGGCATCGAGCCGGCCGTGGAGAAGGCCGAGGCGCAGCCCCTTCAGGTGGGTAGCCTGCAGATTCTCATACATCTCGGTTGCCGATTTCAGGGAGGGTTTCTCGAAGAGCGAAGCGGATTTCTTGGCGGCCTTTGCGGTTTTTTTTGCGCGCTTCGGGTCTATTTCAGTTTCCGGCTCAGCTTCTGGCGGTGCGAAATCGAGCTCAGGCTGGTCGTCCTTCGAGCCTTCGATTACGGGGTAGACAACATAGGCCTGGTGACCCCGCCGCACCTGTTCTCGCACCACCTTCCAGACGTCTTCGGCGCGCTCATCGGAGACCTGTTTTGTGATGATCGGGGTTCGCCCCGGCGGCAGTTCATCGAGAACGCTGAGATCGAGGTCTCCGTAGAGAGAAAGAGACAGCGTGCGTGGGATGGGGGTGGCGGTCATGACAAGAACGTCGGGTTCGGCGGCATTCGGTTTCTTCATCAGGCGAAAGCGCTGCAAGACGCCAAAGCGGTGCTGCTCGTCAACAACTACAATGCCGATGTTGGCGAACTCGACCTTCTCTTCGATCAGCGCATGTGTCCCGATGACCAGGTCGGCCTCGCCGTGGAAGATGCGGCGTCGAGCGAGCTTCTTTTTGTCATCATCTAGCGACCCTGTGAGCAAAACCACGCGGTAGCCTCGCGACGATTTCTCGAGCAGCTTGCGCGCGGCGAGGTAGTGTTGGGTGGCGAGGATTTCCGTCGGGGCCATCAGGGCGGCCTGGCACCCGTTTTCGATGGCGACGATCATCGCCTGTAGCGCAACGATAGTCTTCCCGGAGCCCACGTCTCCCTGGAGAAGGCGGCGCATGGGCGCGGGCTTGCGCATGTCGGCTACGATCTCGGCCAGCACGCGCTTCTGAGCAGTTGTGGGATGAAACGGCAGGATCTGCCGGATGGCCTCGCGGACTTTCTCGTTGGCCTCGAAGGCGAAGCCTGCGCGCTGCTGCAGCTTGCGGCGCTTCAGCTCGAGTCCGCACTCGAGGTAAAACAGCTCCTCGAAGATCAGCCGCCGGTGTGCCGGGGTGGCCGAAGCCTGGAGGTGCGACATGGGGGTTCCGGGAGGCGGAAAATGCACGCAGCGCAGGGCCTCTTCGCGGTTGGGCATTTCCAGTCGCGAAAGAAGTGCAGCCGGCAGAGTCTCCGGCACATGTCCTTCGAGATGGCGGAGGAGGTGGTAAATAATGCGACGAATCCAGCGGGAGGCGAGCCGGCTGCCTCCGAGGGATTCATAGACCGGAGTAATGCGTCCCACCTCGAGCATCCGGGTTTCGTCCTCCGCTTCACCTTCGGGCAAAATTTCGAACTGCGGCTGGATCATTTTGAATCCGCGTGCGGAGCGCGACGGCTCGACCTTGCCGTAGAGAGCGACCATCTGGCCGGTCTTGAACTTGCCTTCGAGGTAAGTTCCGTGGAACCACATGCATTTCATGCTGGAGGTCCCCTGGCCGACGGTCATCTCGAAGATGGGCATGGAGCGGGTGCGCAGCAGGACGGTTCCGCGCACCTCGGCGATGACACTGGCCATTTCGCCTGGCGTGAGTTCACTCAGCGCACGAGGGTGCAGGCGATCTTCGTAGCGGAACGGGAGGTGGTAGAGGAGGTCTTCGACGGTGGCGATACCTTTTTCGCCAAGCATCGCGGCGATTTGCGGGCCGATACCTTTTACAAACTGGACAGGGGTGTCGAGCAGAACCACGTTGCGATGCTAACAGGACTGGCCGTCCAGGCAGTGCGCTTCGCCTGGCCCCTCCCGTTGGTCGTGGCGGCTGTCGACGGAATTAGCTCCTGCCCGATTATTGGGTGTCTCTACATTCGTAATGGCTCGTACGAGTCAGTCGTGAGTACTATTTCGCTCCGCTGGTTGCTACATGCGGCCTGTTATCCTTTGGGAGAAATAAGGGAGAAACACCGCATGTCCACGGTGGTAAGCCTGGATAGCATTTCCAAATCGTACGAACAAAAAATTGCAGTCAGGGACCTTAGCCTCCAGATCGAAGAAGGAACGATGTTCGGCCTGCTTGGCCCGAACGGGTCGGGGAAGACTTCGAGCATCCGGATGATGATCGGCATTACGATGCCTGACTCCGGTGAGGTGAGCCTGTTCGGGAAGCCTTTCGCACGCGAGAGCCTGAAGCGGGTCGGATATCTGCCGGAAGAGCGCGGCCTCTACAAGAAGATGAAGGTGATGGATCAGCTCATCTTCATGGGTCAGCTGCGCGGGCTCGAGCCCGACGTTGCCGGTCGGCGCGCGCACGACTGGTGCGAGCGCATGCAGATTCTCGACGCGGCGGGAAAGAAGACCGAAGAGCTTTCCAAGGGCATGCAGCAGAAGATCCAGTTCATTGCAACGCTGCTGCACGATCCCGAACTTGTCATTATGGACGAGCCGTTTTCAGGGCTTGATCCGGTAAATGCAACGCTGCTGCAGGACACTCTGGTGGAATTGAAGAGTGCAGGCAAGGCAATCCTGTTTTCGACGCACCGCATGGACCAGGTGGAGAAGCTTTGCGACGCCATCTGCCTAATCGACAAGGGACACGCCGTCTTGCAGGGCGGCATGCGCGAGGTGAAATCGCGCTACGAACGCAATCACATTGTGATGAACTTCGAGGGTGACAGCTCCTTCCTACAGCATCCGGCAGTCAAGAGCTACAAGGACTACTCAGGCCAGGCAGAAATCGAGCTGAAACCGGGAGCCAACGCCCAGGGCCTGCTGCGCGAGGCGGTCAGCAAAGCCGTCATAACTAAATTCGAATTGATGGAGCCTTCGCTGGAAGAGATTTTCATCCGCACCGTGGGGGAGAACGTCGATGCGTGATATCTGGCTGATTGCCAAGCGCGAATACATGGAGCAGGTGAAGGGTAAAGCCTTCAAGGTGACGACGGTGCTTATACCTCTGGTGTTCATCGGGCTGTTTGCTTTGATCGCGCTGGCCGGAAAGAACTCGGGGGTGGGCAAGCACATCGTGATTGCGACCGCCGATCCGGCACTTGCGGCGCGGATACGCCAGACGCTCGTGGCCGATAAAGACGCCAAAATGACGGTCGACGTAGCGGCGCCCGCGACTCCAGACGATCGGCAGCGGCTGATCGGGGAAGTGGACCAGAAGCAGATCGATGGCTTCCTCTGGCTCGAAACTCCGGCAGAGGGAGCGGCGAAGGCGACATTCGATTCGCGGTCCTCCGGAGACTTTGCCACCGAAGCGCGTGTGCAGAGTGCGCTGAACCACGCGCTGGTGGAGCAACGGCTGGCAGCCCGGGGGATCTCCGGCAATGATGTGGAGGCTCTCACCAAGCCGATCGATCTGACTACGGTGCAAGTGAAGAACGGCAAGGAGACGGTCAGCAACGCGCTGAGCACCTTCTGGGCGGCTTATGCGATGACGTTCCTGCTGTCGTTCACCGTCGTAATGTACGGGATGAACGTCGGCCGGTCGGTGATTCAGGAGAAAACGTCGCGTATTTTCGAAGTGATGCTGGCCACGGTGCGGCCCAACGACATGCTTGCAGGGAAGCTGATCGGTATAGGAGCCGTCGGGCTCACACAGATCGCAATCTGGATGGCGGCGGCGGGCCTGTTTGCGGCGAGCGCGCTCGGCGCGAGCCTGCTCTCCGGAAGCCTGAAGGTGCACGTTTCTGCGGCGGAGATCGTGCTTTTCTGCGCTTACTTTGTGCTCGGATACGCGCTCTATAGCACGCTCTTTGCGGGGCTGGCGTCTACCTGCGACACCGAGCAGGAACTGCAGCAGTATTCACCACTGGCTGCAGTGCCCATTTGGCTCAGTTTCGGCATGATCGCGTTTATTGTGAGCAATCCCAATTCGATCTGGTCGGTGGCGATTTCGATGTTCCCGCCATGCGCGCCGATTACGATGTTTCTGAGGCTGGCGTCGCAGTTTCCTCCGTACTGGCAGATAGCGCTGTCGCTCGGCCTGATGGTTGTGTCGGTTTACATCCTGCTGTGGCTTGCGTCAAGAATCTATCGGGTGGGCATCCTGATGTACGGCAAGCGCGCAACGCTGCCTGAGATGCTGCGCTGGCTAAGGTACAGCTAGGCTGTAGGGAACAGGGTGTAGGGTGTAGCGGGAGGGAGCCACTTAAGTTGTTTTTGCCTTAAGTGAGATAGCAAATCGCAGCGTGAGTTCGAAAGAAAAATTTTCATTCCCCCAGCGGATCGCGCTGGCCACCATTCCGCGTCTGACCGCGCTGCTGCTGGCCATCATCGGATCGACGCTGCGCTTCGAAGTCATTGCCGAAGAGGATGCATTCCCCGAGACGCCACCGACTACGGGTATCTTCTGCTTCTGGCATCGGTGCACGCTGCTGGCGGGATGGTACTTCCGCAAATTTCGCTGCTCGATTCTGATCAGCCGAAGTTTCGACGGCGAGTTGATCACGCGAACGCTGCGGCTTCTCGGATATGATGTGGTCCGCGGATCGAGCTCACGCGGGGGAGCTGGGGGATTGCTCGCGCTGCAGGAGGTGATCGAACGTGGGTTCCCGGTGGTCTTTACCGCGGATGGCCCGCGCGGGCCGATCTACGAGACGAAACCTGGTCCGGTGAAGCTTGCGCAGATGACCGGACAGCCGATTGGGGGCTTCTATCTGCTACCTGAGAGAGCATGGGTGCTGCGGTCGTGGGATCGCTTCCTGATCCCGAAGCCTTTCTCCCGTGTTGCTGTAAGCTGGACACGGAAGGTTGCTGCTCCCGCGTCCGATGCCGATGCAGCTGCACTCGAACGATTCCGCCAGGAACTCAACCAGGGGCTTGAAAGGGCGCGGATAAGAGCAGAAAATTACCTCGCACGAAGGTAACGGAGATGGAGACTGTACCCACACGCCGCCGGATTCGTCTCGGCCTCTGGCTTGTCGTTGCGTATTTCGTCATTGTGATCGCGGCCTATGCACTGGCTGCGCTCGGCGAGCCCGACGAGTTCGGTTACAGATGGATTCCTTTCTTTATGCTTGCCATGCCCTGGTACATAATTACCGAACACGTCTTCGATCCCAATTCACTTTCAGCTGCGTTGCCGGGGTTCATTCTGAATGCGGGGATTCTGTTTCTCGCCGGCCGCAAAGATTGGCGAACGCCGTTGTTTTCCTTCAAAGAGAAGCGTCTAGACAGGTAAGTAGAATTACCCGAGTGCTGGTCTCCGATTTCGACTACGAACTTCCCGAAGAATTAATTGCGCAGGAACCTCCAGCAGAACGGGCCGGAGCGCGCATGCTCACGCTCGATCGCCGGACGGGGGCCTACGAAGACCGCAAGTTCCGGGATTTTCCGGAGCTCCTCCGCGAGGGGGATCTTCTGGTTCTGAACGACAGCCGGGTGATCCCTGCACGACTCTTCGCCCATCGCGCCGGACTCCATACGCAGCCCGGTCATCGCACGACAGGCCGCGTTCAGATCCTGCTCACAGAACAGATCTCCGAATGGGAATGGAGAGTGCTGGCGCGTCCGGGCCGCAAGGCGCTGACGGGTGAAGTCCTGAGCTTTGGGGATGGCGCGCTGCGGGCAGAAATCATCTCTCATGGGGAGCTCGGCGAGCGCACGGTGCGCTTCGAGCCGGTCCCCGATTTCTTCGGAGAAATCGAGAAGCTTGGGCACGTTCCACTGCCGCCGTATATCCATCGCGCGGATATCGACAAAGATCGCGAGCGGTATCAGACCGTTTATGCGCACGAACGCGGATCTGTGGCTGCTCCCACGGCAGGGCTGCACTTTACGACTGATATTCTCGATCGCATTCGGGCCAGCGGAGTGCGCATAGCCTATGTGACGCTGCACGTGGGTCTGGGGACGTTTCAGCCAGTCAGGGTGGATCGCGTCGAGGATATCCACCTTCACCCTGAGCGCTACACGCTGTCCGAGGCCACAGCGAACGAACTGAATGCAGCGCGCCGGGAAGGCCGACGGATTGTGGCTGCGGGGACTACGACCGTCCGGACGCTGGAACACTGCGGCCTCAATGGCGCTGAATTTGTGCCCCACTGCGGCACAACCAGCATCTTTATCTCGCCGGGATTCGACTTTCGCGCGGCGAACGCGCTGCTGACGAATTTTCACCTGCCGCAATCGACTCTGCTCATGCTGGTCAGCGCCTTCGGAGGCCGGGAACATGTGTTGAAGGCCTACAGGCACGCGGTCGCGGAGCGGTATCGGTTCTTCTCCTACGGAGATTGCATGTTCATCGCCTGATTGACGGCGCTCACCACACCTTGCAGGCTTTTTCCTTGACCATGGGCTGTCCGGCCTTGCAACCGAATGCTGCCGCGAACTCGGGCAGGTTGGTTACGATGCCATTGACGCGTGCCCAGCCGGGCGAATGCGGATCGGTGAGCGCGTGGACCCGCAGGTTCTCCGGCCGCTGATTTTCACACGCCCACTGCGCGTAACCGATAAAGAAGCGCTGCTCGGGAGTGAATCCGTCTTTTGGCTGTAGATCCTGTCCGGCGGTCTGCTTCTTCCAAGCGATGTAAGCGAGGAGCGTTCCGCCAAGATCAGCTACATCTTCACCGCTGGTCAGCTTCGAATTAATGTGGATGTCGTCGACGATAATGTACTTCGCATACTGTTCGCGCTGGCAGTTGATGCGCTCCTCAAAGGCTTTGGCGTCGTCAGGAGTCCACCAGTCTTTGAGATTGCCCTGGGCGTCGAACTGACGGCCTTCGTCATCAAAGCCATGGGTGAGTTCGTGGCCAATGGTGCCTCCTGTGTTGCCGTAGTTCGGGGCGTCGTCTTCCTTCGGATCGTACAGCGGCGGCTGCAGCACGCCGGCCGGGAAGTTGATGTCGTTCATCTGCGGGCTGTAGTCGGCGTTCACAGTCGGGGGCGTCATATCCCACTCACTTCGATCGACGGGCTTGCCCACCTTAGCCCAATCGCGGTTGTACTCGAATAAGCGCGAGCGCTCGACATTGCCGAAATAATCGTCCGGGCTGATAGCCAGCGACGAGTAGTCGCGCCACTTATCGGGGTATCCGATTTTGTTGCGCACGGCATGCAGCTTGAGAAGGGCCTGCTTCTTGGTAGGTTCGCTCATCCAATCGAGATGCTCGATCTCATCCTGCATGGCCTGCTCGATCTGCTCGGTCATCTCGAGAACTTTCTGTTTCGTTTCCGCCGAAAAAGTGCGCGCGACGAACTCCTGTCCGAGTGCTTCACCGAGGTAGTTGTCAACCTGGCGTTCGCAGCGGCGCCAGCGGGGCTGCATCTGCGGAATTCCGCGCAGGAACTTGCCGTAGAAGTTGAACTGGGCATCTTCGAAATTGCCGGGGAGGCTTGTGGAGGCGGCATTCAGTGCATGCGCGCGCAGGTACGCCTTCAGATTGTCCAGAGACTGGCTGGCAAGCTGGTTTTGCAGCTCTTTGAGGAATTTGGGCTGCTCCACGTTGATGTTGTCGAGCAGCGAGGGCGAAACTTTCTGCAACTGGAAGTAGTCGTTGAGCTGGAGCGCGGGTGCGACTGTTCCGATCTGGCCGATTTTCATCGGATGGTAGAGGTTGTACGGATCGCGCCGTTCGACGCGGGTCAATGAGGCATTGGCGAGCGCGGTTTCGATCTTCATGGTTGCCGCAGCCTGCTCATCGGCCTGCGCCTGCGGAACTCCGGAGAGAACCAGCAGTTGCGCCAGATACGCGATGTAGCGCTTGCGGATCTCCTCGCTCCTGTCGTCAGTCTTGGTGTAGTAGTCGCGGTCAGGCAGTCCGAGGCCTCCGGCGTCAATGCCGAGGATCATCATCTCGGCGTTCTTCAGATCCTGTTGGGAATGAACGTCCAGGAAATACAGGCCGCGCCGGTTTGCGCCCTCACGCAAGAACGCGGCGACCTGCTCGCGGCTGGAGATCGCATTGATGCGCTCGAGTTCCGGCTTGAGGGGCTCGAGGCCGC